>CAZLKP010000044.1:12758-18235 GCA_964560095.1 uncultured Bacteroidia bacterium | reverse complement strand
TAGACCTGATATGCCTTCAACCTATCCCAAAGCCTTTGCCGACGACGACATCACCTTCAACACCAATGTTGACCAATACAAAGAACTTCTCCGCAAGCTCTACTACAAGCGGCAGGAAGTCTATCAGGGAGGTGGGGAGAAGGCCCTTGAAAAGCACAAAAAGAAGGGGAAAATCCCCGCGAGAGATCGCATCAGGCTACTGCTGGATCCCGGCACTGAGCTTTTGGAGCTAGGCACCTTTGCCGCCGACGGCATGTATGAAGAATATGGCGGCTGTCCCTCGGCAGGCGTGGTGATTGGTATTGGCCGGGTAGAGAGCCGGCTCTGTATGATTGTGGCTAATGATGCCACCGTGAAGGCAGGAGCCTGGTTTCCAATGACTGGAAAGAAGAATCTCCGTGCTCAGGAGATTGCCATGGAAAACCATTTACCGATCATTTATCTGGTCGATAGTGCAGGTGTCTTTTTGCCAATGCAGGATGAGATTTTTCCGGATAAGGAGCATTTCGGTCGAATTTTTCGCAACAATGCCGTGATGAGCAGCATGGGTATTCCTCAGATTGCCGCGATCATGGGACCCTGTGTGGCGGGTGGCGCCTATCTGCCCATCATGAGCGACGAGGCACTGATCGTGGATGGCACCGGCTCGGTTTTTCTGGCCGGGCCCTATCTGGTGAAATCAGCGATTGGGGAAGATGTGGACATTGAGACCCTGGGGGGCGCTTCCACACACAGCGAAATTTCTGGTGTAACCGACTACAAAATGCCCAATGATGAAGCCTGCCTGCAAAAAGTACGATCTCTGGTCGGGAAACTGGGTCACGGACCAACAGCTGGCTTTGACCGGGTCGAGGCCATTCTGCCAGAAAACGATCCCCAGGAGATGTATGGGGTGATGCCCTCGACCGCCAGGCCTTATGAGATGCGGGACATTCTCAAGCGAATCGTGGACAAAGGCAGCATGGATGAATACAAAGAAGGCTATGGCCAGTCCATCATCACTACCTACGCCCGTGTCGATGGCTGGGCAGTAGGGATTGTGGCCAATCAACGGGAGATCGTTAAATCAGCCAAAGGCGAAGTGCAGTTTGGGGGGGTGATTTACTCCGACTCAGCAGATAAAGCGGCTCGCTTTGTCATGAACTGCAACCAAAAACGGATTCCACTGGGGTTTTTTCAGGACGTGACGGGATTCATGGTGGGCTCGCGAAGCGAGCAGGGCGGCATCATCAAAGATGGGGCAAAGATGGTGAATGCTGTGGCAAATTCTGTGGTGCCAAAATTCACTTTTGTGATGGGCAACAGCTACGGCGCTGGCAACTATGCTATGTGTGGTAAAGCGTATGATCCACGGATGATCTTTGCCTGGCCTGGTGCCAAAATCGCTGTGATGGGGGGGCAGCAAGCTGCCAAAACCCTTCTACAGATTCGTGTTGCGGCTCTGAAGAAAAAAGGCAAGGAGATTGATCCGGAGGAAGAAAAGCAGATGCTCAATGACATCACCTCCCGCTATGATTCCCAAACTAGCCCTTACTACGCTGCTTCAAGGTTATGGGTCGATGATATCATCGACCCGGTCCGAACACGAGAGATCATTTCCACCGGCATTGACATGGCGAATCACAATCCGGATGTGCCACGGTTTAATCTGGGCGTGATACAGACCTGAGATCAATTCAGGTTCACCAGCCACTCCTCAAATGTGTTCCACGCGGGTTTCCGGCTTCCGTCTTCCCAGCGAATCAGACCGATGGTGTTGAGCACTTCGCCGTAGTAATCGACAAAAGCCTCATCCACATTCTCCTCTGTCGCCGACGGATTGGAGGCATTGAAGCCCACGATCATGCCGAGATGGTTTCCATCGGGGAGGAGAGGCAGACCAGAGGCCGGGGTATCATTTTCTGGAAACAGCTCATGATAGCTGGCTTGTGTCGTACATCCGGAACCCATGATCATCAAAAGAAAAGTGGCTGTAAGGGAAGCGAGTTTCATAAGATGACTTTTTTTACAGACGACAACCACTCATCAAGTGTTTATATCTGAAGATATCCAGTGGATAGCAGAGGGAATCACCCGAATTCGTACCGGAGCCATCCCAACATATTCTCCATCCATATCGATCGGCAATTCCGGGCCTGCAGATTGGATTTCCACTTCTTTCACCTGCTGATACCGAACTTCGGGATGGAAAATGGGTTGACATTTTCTCAATTCAGGAAGATGCCTGAGATAATCCCAAAGCGATATTTTTCCAATCGTGACCAAATCCAGGACGCCATCTTGTGGATCTGCATCTGGCGCAATCCCCAATCCGGCTCCGAAGAACTTGCCATTCGCCACTGCCAGGGACATAATATCTTCGGTGTGCTTGCCTCCATTGAATGAGACCACCACAGGATGATGACAAAAAGAGAGGAATGTTCTCAGAATCGCGAGGGGATAAGTAAATCGCTTGCCCAGCCATCGTGGATACCGATCTAAGCGTTGTGCGATGACCCCTCCCATTCCCAGATCAGTGATATTGAGAAAATATCGTTCCGTGTGTGTTCCGTTATGGAGAATATTTGCCGCCCCAACATCCAACTTCCTGGTATGCCCCAGTTCAATGGCCCGTATCAAGGAAGAAGACCCATCGAATTTTCCTATGGTTCGCAGAAAATCATTGCCGGTACCGAAAGGAAGCGCACCCAGGTAAATCTTGTGTAGCGAATCGCCTCCCTCATCCATCAAACCATTGAGCGCCTCATTGAGTGTGCCATCCCCTCCGATGCTGATCAGGTGGGTGCATCCCTCCCGGATCGCCGTTCTGGCCTGACGGATCCCATCTCCCTTGCTTTTCGTGACGTAGGCGTGGCAGGTATGCGATTTTCCGGCCAGAAACTGGACATGCGAGAAATGTGCCTTTATTCTACGAATCCGCCCATGATACAAGCACGCAATGACTGCCATGTGACTAACTTACCAGATTTTGCTGATTTCGCCATGACGAGGTGTTGATCCCGTGCTTCGATTCTCGATGATTCTCACAAACTATCCGGTTTATAGAATCTAGGCAAGCCCGCCCTCCTTCCAACAAAGCCCTTCCCGATTATCACGCCTTATACAGAAAAAAGATCTCATAGATCATGCGGACACCACCCCTCGCGCCCTGCCTGAAACTTGCTTTTAATGGCTACATAGCCAATTTAACTAAACTTAGTCAAACAGCTCTACTTCTTTCACCCATTCATAACATCCTGGAAAATGAAATTTCCCAAGTTCCCCAGGAGATTGATTACCTGGGATTCCTACCTAAAGCCTCCTGGGGTAAGGTTTCAAGCCCATGTTATATTGTTAGTATGCACTATGAGGAGGTCTCATCACGCGTAGATAAGAACTAATTTCGTGGTCTACTATCTGGTTGGACCGGCCTAATAGGTTGTAACCTACTGATAATCAGCATAAAAATAAATTTTCTGATTTTGATCGTATTGCTGACGTACGCATACACAACAATAAATCTATCACCAAACACACATTTATGTAATGATTATGAGTAAACAAATTCATGATAGATTTTTGTAAAAAAAGAAACAAATGGTACATTTAGCATGAGTGTTTAACTCTCCTTTCCCTGCTCATAAAATTGCCACCTTATGTTCTCCTGAGAATTCTCAGGGTTAACGGGTTTGTTGCAAAGCGTACACTGATCATGGCGATATGATTTCATCGCATGGGTATGCTTGTTGTGGCTCATTGGAGGCCAGCGTCTGGATTGTATCTCTTGCAAAGACGTTTCCGGCGAGTAATCCCAATGCTTTAACCTGTTTGAATTGATGCTCAGTTTGTTAAACAACCATTCACGCCTATAGCACAGAATTACTATCTCTTACATTATGGCACTTCATTTTAGTTGTTCTCATGATTACTCAGCAATCACACGAGCAGGTCGTTCGATCCTGTTCATGGTAGTGATGCTGGGTTGGACCTGCTCTTTCACTCAAACCACCTATTATGTCGACCCATCAGGCGATGATGTGGTAAATAATGGCTTGTCCCTAACTTCTCCATTTGCCTCGGTGGCTCACGCAGTTGCTACTGCCCAGAGCAATGCGACGACCTCAGACATTATCCAATTGGCAGACGGGGTTTATCAGGAGAATCCATTTTCAATTACTGAAAATGGTCTTTCTATTTTAGGCACTTCCGAAGCGAATACCATCATATCGCCTATTGGGGCGCCTGCGGTCTCCAATTTCATTGATGTTCCTGCCGATGATGTGGTGTTTGCGGACTTGACGGTAGATGGCAACGTTCCAAAATATACTTCCTGGCCGCCCAATCAGCCGTCTTATGGGATCAATGTAAGTGGGCAGAATGGAACGGATTTCACCAATGTGACGATACGGGAGTTTGGCCGAAACGGGTTCAATCTGCATGGCGCGGAGAATCTAAGCCTGATCAACATCAGCGCGATCGATAATGGAGGTGCCGGAGCTTTTCTCACGGATTGCCACAACGTCACGTTTGATGGCGTGACTACCACTGGCAATCAGTGGACAGGCGTCGCTATTGCTACGCGAGGAGCATTTTACGGCCCAGCCGGGACCGATGGGATCGTCTTCACGGGCGCCATTAGTCTGGGTGAAAATGCCGGCCCACAGGGCGGAGTCATGTTCGAGATCATGGGTCCGGGGTTTGCCCCGATCTCCTGGAGCTTTGATCCGCTGGACAATGCCGATGTGACCTTTCCGGCGGGCCTCTTTGGATTTACCCTGGACGGCATCCAGGACGATGCCCCGATTGATCGCCTGCGCTTCTACGACAACCAAAGCAATGTACTGGCCGCCGCCGGCCTGCCATTTGACGGCAGCCACCTCAGTCACCCCGGTCACCTCGCAGACGAAGGCCGCTATATTCAGGATCTTAGCGACGGGAGTTATCTCGTTGCTGCGAGCATTACCGGTACGGCAAAAATACAGCCGGCCATCGACGCCGCGCCAGTCAACGGTGTGGTGAATGCGCTTGCCGGGGTGTACAATGAAAACCTGACCATCGACAAATCTCTCACCCTGAATGGGGCAGGGAAAGGGCAGGATCCCCTCACCCATACCATCATCGATGGCACGAGTCTGCCGGAGCATGGGATTTTTATCCAATCCGGAGTAACAGATGTAAACCTGACCAACTTCACCATCCGCAATGTTACCGCCTCCGATAAAAGCGGGATCCATGCCGATGGACAGAACGACAACCTCTTCATCCAAATGGTTCAGGCTATCTATAATGGACAGCTCGGGCAGACGACTGCCGGCGTCTATGCCAATGGTCCGGTCAATGGCGTTACTCTTGACCACGTGGTAGCTCAGTTTAACCAAACCCGGGGCATTGTGATCTGGAATGGCCACAAGCGCAACATCAGCATTACCAACTGTGAAGCCACCGGTAACAACTGTTGCGGGATCGAATTGCAAGACGGTATTGCCTCCGGCGTGACC
>CAZLKP010000044.1:12143-12748 GCA_964560095.1 uncultured Bacteroidia bacterium | reverse complement strand
GTCGACAATGGCATCGGAGTGGTAGGCCTTACCGCAGGCGACGGGATAAATGAGATTTCCGGCAATGACCTGGATAATAATGGACGCTTTGGCATAGAAATCAAATTGCCGAACGGCAGCGGTCTGGAATCAGGAGACGGTGCTATTTTGGTAGAAAACAACGACGTGGCCAGAGTTGGCTTTCCTACTGATAATCGTGACTATGCCGGGATTGCCGTTTTTCGCCGGGGATGGACTGCCCTGAATGAAGACATCCCCTCCGGCGTGGTCGTTAGGAATAACAACGTATCGGGCTTTGCTCAGTCATCTTCCAGTGATGGGTTTGGTATCGTGGTAGAAGGCGTCAATATGTCTGTTTTCAACAACACCGTCTCTGATTGTGACGTCGCGATTCAGGATCAGGCCGGACATAATAATTATACTCCCAATGCCGTCGGTGACGGGGATCAATCCAATATCAAAGACGATTATTTTGGCCGCGGAAATTCTCCGGTTGTTTGCGCAGACATTTACGCCAATACTTTTTCCGGCAATGTCATAGATCGTCGCTCCGTTCGTGGCGGTGGAACTGGCACGCAGATTACCCCCGCCAATCCTCTCGTAAC
>CAZLKP010000044.1:0-12133 GCA_964560095.1 uncultured Bacteroidia bacterium | reverse complement strand
TAACATTCAAAATGCCATCGATAACAATTTCACTGTTGACGGCCATACAATCAATGTCGATCCGGGTACCTTCCCCGAAGAGATCACCATTAACAAAGAGCTAACACTCACCGGAAACGGAGGTACAGGGACCCAGCCGCTGATTACTGGCGCAGGGGGCGCCCAGGTAGTAGAGATTTTTTCCGCAAATGTTACTCTCGACAACTTTGAACTGCTCGTTGATCTCACAACCACATTGCGAGGTATTAACGCCCCAACCTCCGGTACTTTCGATAATCTTGTGCTGGAAGACAACTTGATTCGCAGTACCGGCGTCATTCCAAGCACCCCCCCGGATTACCCCGTGGTGTTTGGCGCATACGGCGTTTATCTCGGGACGATGGGATCAGCAGCAGGCCCCGACCAGGTTACCATTACCAATAACATCATTAATGCCATTCCTACGCAAGACACCATGGGCCGTGGGGTGCGTTTATTTAACACATACGGCACCTTGAGCGGCAACAACATTGTCGCCTTTTACTCGATTCAGGCTGGCGATCTCAATGGTGGGAATACCGTGATCGACGGAAATGTACTTTATGGCGTTCTCGAACTCAATGCACTGGGCGCGGGTACCCACGCCATTACCAACAATGATTTCTTCCCCAGTGAAGCATATGGGCCAGAGACAGATTTTGCCCAAATCGAGTTAAAATCTATTGTGAACCCCAGTGCGAAGGTAGTGGTGGAAAATAACAATCTTCAGAATTACAGCAACTTTGGGATTTTCTCAGGTCGCTCCGGCGGTATTTCTGTCAACAACAATACCTTCACTCCTGATCCAGCAGCAGCGGCCTTTACCTCCGTGCATATCAACACCAAGCAGCGCACCAGCGGTGCCGCCGCTTCCCAGACCGGGTTCAATGCGGTGGGGATGACCCTGACAAACAATGACTTCAACGCCAGTGGTGTTGCTGGTGGAGTGGCCATTGAAATCGCCAATCACAATGATCAGGATGGGTTTGCGCCCGGTGGGATTGTGGTCGGGGCGAGTGGAACAGAAAATTCCTTCGCTGACGGGCATGGCCTCTTCATCAAGTTGAATGAGGAATCCGGCACAACCTCAGGCCATCCTATCTGGGGCGGTCTGGTAGCAGCCTCCCAGACCACCATGGCTCCGGCAGATGTACCTGTGCAGGCGATCCACAACACCTTTGACGTGGGTTCAGGGCTGCAAGCACCCGGAGCCATGTCGCTGGCGGAACAGTTTGATCTGGAGGATAACCTCCAGCACACGGTTGATTTCGGCGACCTCGGATTTGTATCTGTGGTAACAGACCAGAGCTTCGTGACCCCCAACTCAATTGTTGGAGGCTTGACCACCGATCCTGACGTACAGCGAGCGGTGGATCCTGCCCTGGACGGCTGGAAGGTAAATGTCGAACAAGGCACCTACATCTTTCCGGTTACAGTTGCTCAGAGCATAACCTTCGCCAACGACGGGCCAGTGACCCTCGACGCCCTGGAAATGAATGGTGCTGGCAAAATTCTGACCATGGAGAATGACTTCGTGCTTGCCACAGCGCTCACCATGACTGATGGACTCATCGAAACCGGCACTGGGAACCTGATTCTGGCCGACGCAGCCACGACGGCTGGCGGATCTGCGAATAGCTATGTCAATGGCCCTTTGCACAAGGAGGTTACCACCGCCCTGACCGGGTTTGTATTTCCGATCGGCAAAGCTGGGGCCTATCGTCCGGCAACCCTAGATCTCAATCAATCCGGTGGTCCCGCAGATGAGTACCGGGTAGAGGTAGTCGATGCAGCACCAGGTGCGTTCACGATTCCAGCAGGAACAATTAGTGGCGTGGCGAACAATCGCCATTGGCTGATCGAACATACCGGCACCGCCGTGATCAGCACCGCGCAGGTCACCCTGGCCTACGGCGCAGATGACAACGTGGTGGCCCCCAACTTTCTGCGCATCGTCAAAGATGATGGCGCAGGCAACTGGGTGAACCTCGGTGGCAGTGGTAACACCACCCCGGATGGCACCATTACCTCCTCGCAGAATTTCACCAGCCTCAGTCAGTTTGCCCTCGCCACCGGGCCACTAACGGCTGTGTACGTAAGCGATGCCATCGGAGACAATGCCAATACCGGTGAGAATCCCACCGATGTGCCCCTGGGTACTGGTCCCAAAGCCACCATCCAGGCGGGTGTCAATGCCGCCGCAGTGGGAGGCGAGGTAATCGTGCTTACTACTGCCGACTACTTGGAAAATGTGACCATTGACAAAGACCTCAAGCTTACCGGTACCCAGGCAGGTACAGACAGTACCCGAACCACTTCCTTTACCCTCACTAACAATGCCGATCTGGATAACAGCTCCGCGGATATTGCGGCTCCGGACGTATTCGTAGAGCCTGGGATTGAAATTGAAGATGGTGTACGCCTAACCGAATCCGCCGGCACCCTGGACCTGGCGGCGGGCGATTATTTCCAGAGTGTCAATGTCTTCAAGTCCATTACGGTACAAGGCCCGAATGCCAGTATCGACCCGAATACAGGTACCCGGGGACCCGAAGCCACCATTTACCCCGATAATTTCTTCGTCATGTATACTGGAAACGGTAACGTCACGATTGATGGGATAATCTTAGATGGCGACAACCCCAACATACTAGTTGACGTGACAGGAAATGGAAACGATGCTGATCTGGACGCTTCGTATGGATTATATGCAGCCAATACTGATGCAGAGGGACCGATTACGCTGAAGTTCTCCATCATTCGGAACATCGCTTATTATGGCTTTCTGGGATTCATTGATCCAGACGTCTCTTCCGATAATGAAATCTCACATAATTTATTTGAGAAAGTCAGGCATGACAACGGGATCAATGAAGGCCGTGCCATCTACCTGCGCTGGAATTACTATGCCAATGTTCATGACAATGTCCTGCGGGAATCAATCATCGGAATTTACCGGGATAATGTCCACCAGCCAGCCCTCACTCCAACCATTTGGGAGAATAATGATATTTCCGCCGAGAGATCTTCTATATGGTATAATCTGGTGTATGGTAACGCCTCCCAGGCAACCATTCGGAATAATACCCTGACCGCCGAAGATAACCCTACTTACAGCACCTGGAACGGCATCTGGCTAACATCGCTGGGGAATCCTTCCACAGCCATTGATCCGGTGATTGAAGGGAATACCATCGACGGAAGTGGCATTACCCAGTCAGCCATCGGCTACATGATGTGGAACAATCCCACCTCCAGCGGCATCACCCTGACCGGGGGGTCGGTTACAAACGTCGATTATGGCGTGTGGGTGAATAACTACGAAGGCTACCTGAATAGCGATGGCGGCACCACCCATGCCATTCTCGACGGCCTGGATATCAGCAATGCCAGCATTGCCGGGGTCTATGTCAAGGACAATGTCCTGGAGATCTCCCAAAATGCCGACCTTTCGGCCACCTTGACCAATAATACCAGCATCGCCAATGCCGGCATTGGTGTACTGGTCGAGCGGGATGCCACCGATGCCAACGGTTCTGCTACTGCTACGGTTGAAAATAGTAGCATCACCAACAGCAGCAATGAAGGGATCTCGGTCATTGGCTCCGCCAATTTCGACGGCCTCACCGAGTCATTTGTGACGGGGAGTGGAGCTGCCGGGGTTTCCCTGGCCGGTACTGGCACCATGGGAGCCTTGTTCAATAACGACCTGAGCGGAAACGGTGCAGCGATCACGAACACGACCGGTACGCTGGTAAATGCTTCCGGCAACTGGTACGGATCCAATGATCCGGCAACAGTAGCTGCGGCAGTCTCTGCAGATGTGGACTACACGCCCTGGCTGGAACTTGGAACAGATACAAACCTTCCTGCTCCGGAAGGCTTCCAGGGCGACTTCGCGACGCTCAATGTCGACGATGACTCGCCGCAATTTGGTATGACCGGACGCATCCAGGAAGGGGTGAACCTGGTGTCGGCCAGCAAGGTCAAGGTACACGAAGGTACCTACGTCGAGAACGTGCTGGTGAACAAAACGGCCACCATCGTAGGCATTGGTGCTATCAAGCCCAACGTATTAGCCCCGGCGACGGCCTCCAACTCGGCCATATTCGATGTGCAGGGCAGTAACGTTCAGATTGAAAATCTCGCCATCGAAGTGAACCAGCCGCAGGCTGCCACCGGTATTTACATGGGTACCGGAGCCTCCGCTCCCTACACGGGACTGACGGTGCTCAATAACGATATGACGACTTCTGGTACCGGCGCCAATGCTACGACGCCTTATATTGGCTTCCCGACGCAAAGCACTGCCGTATCGGTGCGCAACAGCGGCGGCAGCAGCTTTCCGGAATATACCCTGCAAGGCAACAACATCGGTACTGCTGCCAATCCCTTTGATCGCGCCGTGTACAGCCGCGAGGCCTACGGTACGGTTGGCGGCGCCAATCCTGCCGATGGCAACAGCATTTACGGCGAGAATCACGATCTGGTCGCCCAGTTTGTAACCGGAGGCGTACTGCTGGTCCAAAACAATCAATTTCTAGGTTGGGGCGACGACGGCGCCAAAGGCGCTCAAGTCGACTTTACCGAGCCTAATGCCAGCGGCGACATTCAGGTGCTGAATAACACCTTCTCACCGCAGACTGGTACCTCCCCTGGTGGAAAGACTCATGTGCGAAGCCTCATGGTGAAGAATCAGGGTGCGGGTAGCGTTCTGATTCAGGATAATGAGTTCAACGTCCGGGCCGTTGGCATCCTGAGTGCCAACGCCGACGCTGTGTCGGTGGTTGACAATCAGTTCCTGCCGGTCACTGGGATCAGCGATTTCCTTCACCTGGAAGTGAATAACAAGGTTCCGACTGGTGGCGTGATTGCGCCGCGTACAAACCAGATCACCGTTCAGGGCAATACCTTCGCAGCACTGGGATCGGTAACTGGTACGGCCATCGCCTTCCGCAACCATCAGGACGGCGCCGGCACGGCTGACTTCCAAAATCTGATCATCGGGGGTGCCGGTACGGACGCCAACAGCTTCGAAGAAAACCTGTCCACCTTCATTGAACTGGATGCTTCCAGCGGAACTTCCACCAGTAGCGCGCTGCCCGGATACGCTGGCTTCGGTGCGACCGATATGCAGCCCTTTGCCTTCGATGTAGATGTGAGGCAAAACGAATTCGGCGCACTCGGCAACAGTGATGTACCATCAAGCCTCACGTTGGACGAACAACTGGCAGTAGAAGATAAGATTCAGCATACCGTCGATTTCGGCGACCTCGGATTTGTATCTGTGGTAACAGACCAGAGCTTCGTGACCCCCAACTCAATTGTTGGAGGCTTGACCACCGATCCTGACGTACAGCGAGCGGTGGATCCTGCCCTGGACGGCTGGAAGGTAAATGTCGAACAAGGCACCTACATCTTTCCGGTTACAGTTGCTCAGAGCATAACCTTCGCCAACGACGGGCCAGTGACCCTCGACGCCCTGGAAATGAATGGTGCTGGCAAAATTCTGACCATGGAGAATGACTTCGTGCTTGCCACAGCGCTCACCATGACTGATGGACTCATCGAAACCGGCACTGGGAACCTGATTCTGGCCGACGCAGCCACGACGGCTGGCGGATCTGCGAATAGCTATGTCAATGGCCCTTTGCACAAGGAGGTTACCACCGCCCTGACCGGGTTTGTATTTCCGATCGGCAAAGCTGGGGCCTATCGTCCGGCAACCCTAGATCTCAATCAATCCGGTGGTCCCGCAGATGAGTACCGGGTAGAGGTAGTCGATGCAGCACCAGGTGCGTTCACGATTCCAGCAGGAACAATTAGTGGCGTGGCGAACAATCGCCATTGGCTGATCGAACATACCGGCACCGCCGTGATCAGCACCGCGCAGGTCACCCTGGCCTACGGCGCAGATGACAACGTGGTGGCCCCCAACTTTCTGCGCATCGTCAAAGATGATGGCGCAGGCAACTGGGTGAACCTCGGTGGCAGTGGTAACACCACCCCGGATGGCACCATTACCTCCTCGCAGAATTTCACCAGCCTCAGTCAGTTTGCCCTCGCCACCGGGCCACTAACGGCTGTGTACGTAAGCGATGCCATCGGAGACAATGCCAATACCGGTGAGAATCCCACCGATGTGCCCCTGGGTACTGGTCCCAAAGCCACCATCCAGGCGGGTGTCAATGCCGCCGCAGTGGGAGGCGAGGTAATCGTGCTTACTACTGCCGACTACTTGGAAAATGTGACCATTGACAAAGACCTCAAGCTTACCGGTACCCAGGCAGGTACAGACAGTACCCGAACCACTTCCTTTACCCTCACTAACAATGCCGATCTGGATAACAGCTCCGCGGATATTGCGGCTCCGGACGTATTCGTAGAGCCTGGGATTGAAATTGAAGATGGTGTACGCCTAACCGAATCCGCCGGCACCCTGGACCTGGCGGCGGGCGATTATTTCCAGAGTGTCAATGTCTTCAAGTCCATTACGGTACAAGGCCCGAATGCCAGTATCGACCCGAATACAGGTACCCGGGGACCCGAAGCCACCATTTACCCCGATAATTTCTTCGTCATGTATACTGGAAACGGTAACGTCACGATTGATGGGATAATCTTAGATGGCGACAACCCCAACATACTAGTTGACGTGACAGGAAATGGAAACGATGCTGATCTGGACGCTTCGTATGGATTATATGCAGCCAATACTGATGCAGAGGGACCGATTACGCTGAAGTTCTCCATCATTCGGAACATCGCTTATTATGGCTTTCTGGGATTCATTGATCCAGACGTCTCTTCCGATAATGAAATCTCACATAATTTATTTGAGAAAGTCAGGCATGACAACGGGATCAATGAAGGCCGTGCCATCTACCTGCGCTGGAATTACTATGCCAATGTTCATGACAATGTCCTGCGGGAATCAATCATCGGAATTTACCGGGATAATGTCCACCAGCCAGCCCTCACTCCAACCATTTGGGAGAATAATGATATTTCCGCCGAGAGATCTTCTATATGGTATAATCTGGTGTATGGTAACGCCTCCCAGGCAACCATTCGGAATAATACCCTGACCGCCGAAGATAACCCTACTTACAGCACCTGGAACGGCATCTGGCTAACATCGCTGGGGAATCCTTCCACAGCCATTGATCCGGTGATTGAAGGGAATACCATCGACGGAAGTGGCATTACCCAGTCAGCCATCGGCTACATGATGTGGAACAATCCCACCTCCAGCGGCATCACCCTGACCGGGGGGTCGGTTACAAACGTCGATTATGGCGTGTGGGTGAATAACTACGAAGGCTACCTGAATAGCGATGGCGGCACCACCCATGCCATTCTCGACGGCCTGGATATCAGCAATGCCAGCATTGCCGGGGTCTATGTCAAGGACAATGTCCTGGAGATCTCCCAAAATGCCGACCTTTCGGCCACCTTGACCAATAATACCAGCATCGCCAATGCCGGCATTGGTGTACTGGTCGAGCGGGATGCCACCGATGCCAACGGTTCTGCTACTGCTACGGTTGAAAATAGTAGCATCACCAACAGCAGCAATGAAGGGATCTCGGTCATTGGCTCCGCCAATTTCGACGGCCTCACCGAGTCATTTGTGACGGGGAGTGGAGCTGCCGGGGTTTCCCTGGCCGGTACTGGCACCATGGGAGCCTTGTTCAATAACGACCTGAGCGGAAACGGTGCAGCGATCACGAACACGACCGGTACGCTGGTAAATGCTTCCGGCAACTGGTACGGATCCAATGATCCGGCAACAGTAGCTGCGGCAGTCTCTGCAGATGTGGACTACACGCCCTGGCTGGAACTTGGAACAGATACGAACCTTCCTGCTCCGGAAGGCTTCCAGGGCGACTTCGCGGTCCTGAACGTGGACGACGACAGCCCGCAGGCAGATGCCGAAGGCCGCATCCAGGAAGGAATCAACCGCGTGGATATTACCGGCACGGTAGAAGTGATCGCCGGAACCTACGAGGAGGACATCATCGTGGACAAAGCTGTAAGTCTGAAAGGCCCGAATGTGGGCATCTCGCCCAATACTGGCTCCCGGGTAGCGGAGGCCGTGATTCATCCGGCTACCAGCGATCCTTTCGGAGAAATCGTCAAAGTGCAGGCCAGTGATGTGAGTATTGATGGGTTCACCATTGACGGAGACAATCCGAACCTCAGCAGTGGCTTTTTGGGCACCAATACTGCGGATCTAGATGCTGCAGAAGCAGTAACCGTCTACGTTGACAACGTAAACAACCTTCTGGTTCAGAATAATCACATCCAGAATCTGACATATTTCGGCGTAACGATTTTTGGCGCTTCCTTTAGCGCGCCTCCTACCTCAGGTCACATTGTCCACGATAACCTGATCGAGGACCTTGGAACTTACGATGCAGCCTCCGGGATAGAGAATTGGGGAGGTGGTGTCCTGCTCTACAATGATCAGTACACCCGGATCACGGACAACGTGATGAACAATACCCGGGTTGGGATCCAGACGGGCAACTTCTCTGACCCGAATCCAGGTGCAGCGACGTTCCAGGAGATCTCGAACAACACCATGAGTGTGCGTCGTCGTGGGATTTTCCACAATCTCCAGACCAACAATGCGGCACCCTACAGCCTGTCGAACAACAGCGTGACGGGGATCGCAGATCCAAATGAAACCGTGTGGGACGGTATTCTGTTGGCTTCCCTACGCGTTGGGGCTACCGTTCAGGGCAACATTATCGATGGTACCGGCATCAGCCTGCCGACCGAGGGAATTGAGGTCTGGAATGTCGATGACCTGCAACCCGTGGCCATCTCGGGCGGCTCGATTACCGCCGTGGACATCGGGGTGTTTGTCAACAACTTTGATGGCTACAATTCCGACGGCGGCGATGGCGCCCATGCCACCCTGGCAGGAGTCAGCATTGAGCCGAACCCCACCGGTACCGGTATCCGTCTCTTCGACAATCCTGCTGCCACCAGCAACGCCAATGTGCAGTTGGACATCCTGAATGGCGTGGTAGTCACTGGCGGTGCCACCGGGCTACAGATAGACAACGAAACCTCGACGGTACTTGGCCTGTCCGACCTGACCTTTAACGGCACGACTGGCAACTATATTGAGCTGGTGAACTCCGCCAATGACCTGGATGCAACTGCGGCTAGCTTCGATGGTCTGCAGGGCGCTACCGCTACCGTGGATCAGAACCTGGACATCGAGGACAAAATCCTGCATCAGATCGATGACCCGGCCCTCGGCTTCGTGACCCTCAAAGTCGCCACAGCTTTTGTGACCGAAACCAGCTTCAGCGCCCCGGCTACGGCCAATGCTGACATCCAGCGCGGCGTAGACGCAGTGGTAGCTGGCGGTACCGTCCATGTGGGCGCAGGTACTTATACCAACTCCATTGACATCAATCAGGCGGTATCACTTCTGGGACCGAATGCCGGCATCGATGCTTGCAGTGGTACCCGCGCGGCAGAGGCCCTGATTCAGAATGCCGAATTCCAGATCAACGCTGATGACATTAGCATTGACGGATTCGAATTCGAAGGCGGTGTGTCCGGGAAAGCCATTCGCTCCCTGGGCGCCAACGCGACCTGGAGCGATATCGACATTCTGGCCAACTACCTCCATGACATCACCGGATCACCGAACACGGGCCAGCCCATCCTCCATGGCTTTGGGAGTGGCGGTGGTATCGGTTCTGCCAACTGGACGGTAAGCAATAACCGAATTGAGAACATTCTCGTGGACAATGCCACAGGCATCGTTCTGTTCAATATCGACAACGCCACCGTGACCGATAACTGCATCCTCCACAACAACGTCGCTCACTTGGGTCGGCGCGGGATGAACATCGACGGGGCCCAGATTGCCAACATCAGTGGCAACGATGTGGACATGGGGCTGGTAGCACCTGCCAATGGCAGTGCTAGTTTTAATGCGGCGCGATACAGCCTGCAGATTTCTGCCAGTGACCGGCCCACCAACCAGATCACGATCGGGAATAACAATTTCCGTGGTGCATACGACGGCATGGTGACCCTCGGCAACGACGATGTAACCGATGTGGTGATCGAAGATAACTTCATTCACAACAATGTCTTTGGTATTCGCCTGAACGCAGGCTTGTACGCCACCGGTAAGGTCCAGGAGAATATCAGCATTCTCAACAATGATTTTGCTACGCTGGACTTCACCTCGGTGTATCTGACTGGGAATAGCGTGCCCAGCCCGAACCAGTTCACCAACATCGCGATCAATCAGAACAACCTGACCGGAGGCGGTAGTAGGGAGATCGTTGTCATCAACCCAGGCGTATTTAACGGACTGGTCGACGCCACCTGTAACTGGTGGGGCTCTACCGATCCGGTCGCGATTGCTGCTCGCATCAATGACATCGCCGCAGTGGATTTCGATCCCGCGCTGGACGGCGGTACCGACGGTGACCTGGTGGCCCTGGGTTTCCAACCCACTGGCACCTGCGTCAACCTCGCCTATCCGGTGAACAACATCACCCAAAGCCAAGGCTTTGTCTCCATTCAGCTGGCCATCGATGATCCGATCACGGTGAATGGTGATGAGATCGAGATTGATCCGGGTGATTACGACGAAAATGTGGTGGTCAGTAAGTCCGTGACCCTGCAAAGTCCCGGTGCTGCCGGTCCACGGCCGGTCATCAAGGGCGTCGCTACCAGTGAGGTGATCCTGGTGTCGGCTCCTAACGTGACCCTGGACAACCTGGAGATCGAAGTGGACCAGGACAACATGCCGGGCACCGACAAGCGTGGGGTGTTCACTACTGCCTCCGGCACCTTCGATGGCCTGACCATCAACAACTGCTACTTCGAGCCGACTGGCACCGCTGAGACGCCGGTAGACCTCTTCTGGCGCAGCTACGCCATGGAACTGGGTACCCAGAGTGCCGGTACTTCTGATCAGGTGACCATTACCAACAACGTTGTTGATTGGCCAACTGGCGGAGCAGATGCCTTTGGCCGCGGCCTGAAGTTCTGGAAAGTACATGGCCAGATCTCTGGGAATGATGTGACTGCCCACTTTGCCTACCAAGCAGGGGCCAATCAGGGTGGCGCTACCGTCATCGACAATAACAGTTTTTACGGACTGGTAGAACTAAACTCTTTTGAAACAGGTCAGTCACACCAAATCAGCAACAACACCTTCCGTCCCAGCGACATCAAGGGAGCGGCTGATCCGGACTTTGCGCTGCTGGAATTCAAGGATAACAGTGCCGCCGGTACGACCATTGACGTGACGAACAATGACTTCGGAGACTACTCCCGCTACGGCATTTTCTCCGGTCATTCCACGGGCATCACGGTCGACAACAATGTGTTTACGCCGAAGGCCGGCATCACCGACTACGTGCACGTGCACCTCAACACCAAGCAACGTACCAACGGTGGCAACGCCATCACCGGCAACTCCGGCATGATAGCCCGCCACGATGATGGAGATACGTTTGGCGCCATTCAGGTAGGTACTACCGGCAACGAGAATACCTTCGCCACCGGCCACGGTATCTTTATCAAGCTGAACGAGGAGAGCGGCACGACAACCGGTCATCCGATCTGGGGTTCGCTGACTGCGACCAACATGGTCCCGGCTGACGCCAACGTGACCGCCATCGACAACTTCTACGATGTGGGCAGTGGCGCAACCGCACCTGCAGCCATGACCCTGGCGGATCTGTTCCTCCTGGAGGACCTCATTCAGCACGGAGTGGATTACACCCCACTGGGATTGGTGATCGTACAGACCGATGAGCTGTACGTAACGACCAACAGCTTCCTGACACCGTTGACGGCCAGTGCGCTGGTACAGCGTGGGGTAGATGAGGCCAGCGACCTCTGGACGCTGAATATCCAGAACGCCATCTGGAATGAAGCGATCCTGATCAGCAAGGACCTCAGTATTGCCAACGATGGCGCGACGACCCTGGATCAGCTGACGGTGGACGGCACTGGGAAAACCCTGAGCCTGGCCAGTGACTTCATTATTGGCAGCAGCCTCACCATGACGGATGGCTTTGCCAATACTGGTGCCAGCAAATTTATCCTGGACAACAACGCG
>CAZLKP010000043.1:0-18359 GCA_964560095.1 uncultured Bacteroidia bacterium | reverse complement strand
AAGTCGAGGTCTGGGGTTCATGACCTGCCAGATTTCGGAAGCCTCTTTAAAGGTGAGGGAACCCTGGATGGAGAGAGCCTCCATCATGAGCCACTCTTTGTCGTCGAGCTCCAGATCTTCCCAGGCCAGTCCCGGAGCCATCTCAATTTTGGTAGAGCTTTCGGGTTTCAGGCCTAGTGGCAGCGCGGCACGGAATACTTCCCCTTCGGTGCAGCAGTAATACCTGGCCATCCATTCAAACAGCCGCAGGTGATGCTCTCCCAGTAGGGGATGCTGGTCGAGAACATCATCCACCGGTTTGTAGTGGTCGGTTTTCTCCCCAGGTCCCTGGCTCCTGAGTCGTTTGACCAGGCCGGTATAAATTTTCTTTTTTCCAAAGCCCACCAAGACCCGCATACCCGGCTGTATGGCATTTGCGAGATGCTGCGGAACGCGGTAGTCAAATTCTGATTTGACTGGTAGGGGGAGTATGACTTCAGCGATGAGATCCATAGTACCTGTTCGGAGATTCAAGCTACTAAAAACACGAGCATTTTTTGTGATGCGCTAGCCTGGCAGTAGATGTGATGAATACTTGAAAACCAACCAGCGCCGGGTTTCGGGTTTGTCGGTGAGTGTGTCAACCATTTTGGATCAGGGAATTTGCAGGAAAGAAAGTATTTTGCATTGAAATATTGGGGTGACCAGATTCGAGGTTGTCTCTTGTTAGATGAATGAATGGTCTTGCAGCATCTTTTCTGTCATAATTCAGGATAGAATATTCAGATTCGAAGGCTGATTGATCTTCTGGCGCGGCAATTGTTTTATTTGTGTTGTCCCCCATTCCACCTCTGTGGGGTAAATTCAGTTGGATTGCCTATGTTAAAACGCTACACCACCCTTGTCATCCTGCTTTTTTCAGGAATATCCTGGTTACAGAGCCAGGCTGTATCCATTGATTCTGTCCTGAATATTGACAATGATATTACCCTAGTGTATACGATTTCGGACAACCTCCCGGGCTTTGCCTATCAGATAGATGCTGTTGGCATTTTTGGGGCCGATACAGTTTCTCTTTCAGATGCGAGAGGGTTTCCGCAGGATAGCCTCACAGCAGGAACGTATCGGATGCGCTGGGACGCAGTTTCCCATCTTGGGCGTTTTCGCGGGAAAGCCCGCTTTCTCATAGCAGCCCGGCCCGGATTCAGACTGACGAAGGCACCGGAAAACAGCTATAAAATCGGTAAAGAGATCAAACTGGCGTGGTATGGAGGCCAGGTAGAGGACGATCAACTCACGCTACAGCTGATGCAGGAAGGTGAAGTTGTGACTGAGGAGCAGCTGCAATTTGGCGTGTTAGCCACGACCTACCAGCTACCGGAAGACCTGAAGCCAGGTGAAGGATACTTGTTCAGACTTACTGGGCTGGATTCTGGCATCGCATGGGAAACCAAGCCGTTTTCCGTTACCAAAATCAAAGAAAGAAAATGGTATATCTATGCCATTCCAGCAGGAATTGTCGCTGGATTGCTAACATATCTTATTCTCGATGGTCCTATTGATCCTCCGGAGGATTTACCCATTGTCGATTGACCTTTTCTCCCACAGCTTGCAAACACTACCCCAACACCGCACCAAACCAATACAAATGGCAGGGCGATTCCTTTCTCAGACTACACCTGTTGCTCCCGAACAGCAAAAATCTTCTCCTGACAGCCGTGCCCGGAGATGGGTGGCAACTGTCATGCTCCTGTGCCTCTGTACTTCTCCTTCGCTGTTACAGGCACAGTTTTCCCCGCTGACCGGGGTAAATGGCGTGATTTCCGGACAATCGGTGTATGAAGGCGATGCTTCTATCGCAGACTTTAATGGAGATGGTAACAATGATTTGATTGTTACCGGCAAACGCTCGGGTGGAACTCCCTCCACAAGGGTGTATGTGAACAATGGGCTGGCCCTGGCCTGGGTGCTTTCCGGTATCACAGACCTACAAAACAGCCGACTTGATGTCGGAGACTATGACAATAACGGTACCATTGACGTAGTGATTACGGGTGAATCCGGCGGTACGGGGGTCACCAAAGTATTCAGCAATTCGGGCCTCCCGAATTTTACAGATGAAACCTCACTGAATGTCAATATTCCGCAGGTGTCTGCCGGCGATGTGGCCTGGGGGGACTATGACAATGACGGCGACCTGGATCTGCTGGTAACCGGAATTCCAGTCACATCACCGGGGTCTGTGGTTATTAGAGTCATCGAGAACCGCGTTCCCCAGGGGGGAGGGTTTCAGGTGGACCTGATTGCATCCGGCACTCTGGTCGGCCTCAAAAATGCCTCCGTTTCCTGGGTTGATTATGATATGGACGGCAAACTGGATATCGTAACCACTGGGCAGAACTCCAGCAATCAATCCCGTTCATCCCTTTACAAAAACCTGGGCAATTCTCAGTTTGTGCTGGTGCCTACAGCCAACTTTCAGAATATGGCTTTCGGAGAAGTGGTGCATGCAGATATCAACAATGATGGCCTGCCTGATATTCTCATGACCGGCCAAAACAACACCGCAAACCGATACAGCCATGTCTATGTCAACCAGTCGGATGTGAATCCGGGGAATCCATTTGTTTTATCTCAAAGTCTCACCGGACTCACGAAATCTAAAATTGTTCCGTTTGATTACAACAACGATGGTTGGATCGATATCATCGCAGCAGGCCAAAATGGAGCCACAGACGCTGCCAGAACCACCCTGCTGCTTGAAAATGATCAGACCGGTTCTTTTTCGGTCGTCTCTGCCGGACTGACAGATGTGAATGGTAACCCCGCTCTGGCGGTTGGAGATATTTCAGTGCCAGCTGATGGGAAGGTGGATCTGTTTATTTCCGGCCTCACGGCCAGCCCCAATTCCACTGGATTTTCTTTGTTGGAAAACATTGACCCCAATGCCAATGATACCTACGGGCCTCCGACAGGGGTGACGGCCAATGTGGTCGGGTCCACTGTGCAGTTTAGCTGGAATCCGCCAACCACCTATTCTGGTGTGGGTTCGTTGCCCGCTTCAGAAGAAGGGCTCTCTTATGAAATTTCTATCGGTACTGCACCGGACGATGACAGCGTAGACCCCGCACATGCTGATGTGCCGACCGGGAAGCGCTTTATTCAGAAAGTCGGAAAAATCAAGGGGACGACATGGACCATTTCCGGTCTTCCCACGAGTCCCAACTATTGGGTCAGGGTGCAGGCCATTGATGCAGCTCTGGAAGGATCGGATTTTTCTTCTCCGGTAAATTTTTCTGTGGTGAATGTGGTGCCGATAATATCCGTGTTTGAGGATTCAACGGGTTATGCCTTTGGTGCGCCACCGCCAACGGGGCCCGAAAATGGCTATGTGAGCTGGTGCGATTGTAACGCAGATGGGAACATGGATGTGCTCTATGGAGGCAATCAGAGCACCTTCCCTTCCCTGACCAATTTTACCAATCTCTATACCAATGACGGAGACGGTACCTTTCAGCTGCAGCCGGTCCAGAGTGCCGCTATCCCCGACATTTATCACGGGGATGTAGCCTGGGGAGACGCGAACAATGACGGTCTTCCGGATCTGGCGATTTGCGGGGTCGAGGATGATACCCAATTCGGAACCAGCATCGCCAAGGTGCTTATCAACACAGGCAATTGCCAGATGGGAACGGTGATTGATCTGGGAACAGGTGTTTCTCAGGGTGATTTGGATTGGGGAGACGTCGATGGCGACGGTGATCGGGATCTGATTCTCACAGGAAAGGCTCTTACAGGAAATATCCTACGGGTATATTTGAATAACTATGCCCAAACAGGCACAGTTTCGTTTTCCAATTCAGCCAATGCCTTCACAGGCGTCGGGGTTGAGACAGGAAGTGTGCGCCTGGCTGATTATGACAATGACGGTGACCTGGATTTTGTTGTTTCGGGCAAAGGCACCAGTGCCAACCTCACCAAGGTATTTGAAAATGACGGAACGGGCATATTTACCGATTTGGGAACCTCCCTCTTCACAGGCGTGCGACAAAGCTCCAACGTTTGGCTGGACATGGACAACGATGGTAATTTGGAACTGCTGGTGGCTGGGAATGTTGCTACTTCTGGTTTGCAGACTTCCGCGAGGGTATATAAATACTTCCCAAGCTTCGGTTTATTTCTCAATGTCAATGTGCCGGGCCTCACAGATAATAGCCTGAGCATCGCAGGGGGTAGTATTGATGCAGGGGATTACGACAATGATGGGCTCGTTGACCTGTTGGTCAGTGGTAGATCTGGAAACAACGTTTCTTCTTCTCCGTTCACGGCTGTGTACAAAAACCAGGGAAATTTGACCTTCACTCAGGATCTGCTTGGATCCGGTGATCTGGTCAATGTATTCGAATCCAGTGAGGCGCGGTTTGGCGACTACAACGGCGACCATAAGCTGGATGTGCTGATGGTTGGAACCGGCGGGGCGAATAATAAGCTGTTCAAGCTCTACAAAAATGTCGAACCCACGGCCAATGTCTCTCCCGGAATTCCCCAGAACGCTTCCGATACACTCCTGGATTTTGAGGTAATGCTTTCCTGGGATCCCCCACAGGCGCCTTCCAACAATCCTTCCCGGGTGAATGGCTTCCATTATGAGCTGTATCTGGATGGTCCAGCTGCCGGCACGCAGGATAAAGTATCTGCTCACGCAGATATCAACTCGGGCTACCGAAGACTGGTCAAGCTGGGTAATGCCATGCAAAATCAATCTTATTTGGTGAAAGATCTGGTGCAGGGTACTTACAACTGGAAGGTGCAAGCCATTGATCAGGATTGGGAAGGGTCCGGATTTCTGGATGGAGGGACATTTACCTATCAGGATCCTACCTTCGTTCAGGTTAACTCCACCTTGTTTCCCAATAATGACCAAACGCCCATGACCTCGGCCGCAATGGCCTGGGGGGACTACCAGGGAGATAATTACTTGGATGTGATCATCCTGGGAACAAGTGACCTAAGTACCTGGTCCACCAAGCTGTATCAGTATGACCCCCTGAATAATATCTTTCTGGAGGATCCGCTATACAGCAGCGTGTTTGAAGATTTATCGGAAGGGGCTGCAGACTGGGGAGACTTTGACAACGACGGTGATCTGGATCTTGCTCTGACGGGAGCCTCTGCTTCGGGTCCTTTTTCAAGGATTTACATCAATATTTCCGGCGGGTTTACCGCGGTGGACACCCTCCAACTTCCCGGACTTGAAGGTGGTATGATTAAGTGGACCGATCTCAATAGTGATGGGTTCCTGGATTTGATCCTGACCGGCCACGAAGCCTCCGGTGTCGCCCATACGTACGTGTACAGAAACACCTCTCAGGGAAATCTGGTGTTGGAGAATACCTCCGTCTTTGATGCAGCCAACGGGGATGTGGCTACTGCCGACATTGATCAGGATGGTGATCAGGACATCATCATCAGCGGTTCAGTAAATAGCGAGGGGAATAATGGCTCTACCAGGATTTACCTGAACCAGGGCGACTTCACCTTTGCCAACGCCGGTGTTGCCGGCCTGCCGAATTATAGAAACTCGACGCTCTCCGTAGGAGATGTGGATGCCAATGGCTTTCCAGATCTGGTGATCGCGGGCATTTCTTCGACGAATAATTATCACGGGCGGTTTTTGATCAATGCAGATGGCAGCAACTGGACCAGTGTTCAGAGTTTCAATAGCATTGGTGTGGACGATCTTTCTCTGGGCGACTACAACGATGATGGGTTTCCGGATCTCGTGGTCGTTGGGGATGATGGCACAGGCAATCCACAATCCAACCTGCATCGCTTCAACACGGGTCTGGGGTTGTTTGTGGATGAGCCGATTGATGGGATAAATATTCCTCCGTTGACAGAGGGTGCTGCTGTGGGCTGGGCTGATTTTGATCAGGATGGAAAGCTGGACCTGCTCACCCTGGGTGAGGGCGTTGGCGGGCGACAATTTGACCTGCTGCAGAATCTCGACCCTACACCTAATTTTGTGCCTGGAAAACCTCGAAACCCTGCGGTACAGATCAATGGGGATGAGGTGATTTTTTCATGGGAGGAGCCATCCAATGTAACCCCTCAGCCCTTCAAGCAAGGAATGTCTTACCAAGTGTATGTCGGAACTACCAATGGCGGTTTTGACCGGATGTCTCCCATGGCTGATATTCCCGCCGGCACCCGGCAAATTGTAGCCCGCGGTCAGGTCTATGATACCACCTCCTTCCGGCTTCAAAATCTTCCGGCGGGGTCCTACTTCTGGGGGGTACAGGCCATTGATGCCGATTATGAGGGCTCCCAGTTTGAAACCGGGCCCACCTTTATCTTTGAGGCACCCACGTTTACCGACGTCACAAGTTCCGCTTTTGCCCTGGTCCCCAATGGGTTTTCCGCAGGAGATCTGGCCTGGGCAGATGTGGATGCGGACGATGATCTGGACTTGATTGTGGCCGGCCAAACGAATGCCGGTAGATCCACCACATTGTTCGTCAATACCAATGGTACGTTTACGGCTTCGACGACATCCTTTACAGCTGTTTCCGAGGCACTGACCATCTGGACTGACGTGAACAACGACAACCAGCCAGATCTTCTGCTGGCGGGTAATACCTCTTCTTCTACCCGGTTTACGGATATTTACCTGAATCAGGGAGGTGGAAATTTTGCTCAGGCTAATGCAGGTCTTCCTGCGCTGAGCGATGCCTCGGCTTCCTTTGCTGACCTTAATCGCGACGGGAACCTGGACCTCTTCCTTTCCGGGAATGACGGGAATGCATCCCTCGCAGATGTGTTCTGGAACGATGGAAATGGGAATTTTACCGCTGCAAATGCTGGAATCGTAAATCTGTCCGGAGGATCTGCATGGGCCACCGACGTTGATCTGGATGGCATTGCGGACTTGATTTTGTCTGGAGAAACGACTTCCGGTATCTGGCAACTTAGAATGTACCGGGGAGACGGAAACGGCAATTTTGTGGAATTTGCCTCCGGAATCACAGCGGTGAGTCAATCTACCCTCAGCCTCGCTGATTATGATGGTGATGGCGATCCCGATCTGGCCATGGTAGGTGGTTCCAGTGCCGGTGCCGGAAGGGTGTTCTTGAATAATGGATCGGGAAGTTTTTCCCTCGGTCCGGGGATTGATGGCGTATTAAACGGAGATCTACAGTGGGGTGACATGGATGAAAACGGCCGCCCGGATCTGCTTATTGCAGGCGACAACGGCTCTTCCAACATCGTGAGCTATTACCGCAACTCCGGTACCGGTTTGACCAAAAGCACGGTTGCGGCCCTCCCCATTCAAACAACCTCCGACACCGATCTTGCCTTCGGTGATTTTACCGGTGATGGCAAGCCCGATCTGGCCGTCATGGGCCTGAGAAGCGCTGCACCCACCACAAGGAGCCTGAGGTTGTATGAAAATATTGACCCCGCCACCAACCAGGTGCCAGGAAAACCAACAGGGCTTGCGGCTTCAGTTTCCGGAGATACCATCATATTTTCCTGGAGTAAGCCTGCCGGATCTTCCTTCGTGACCAACGGGTATTCCTACCAGTTAGCCATTGGCACGGCTGCTCAGGGATCTGATGTGCTTTCGCCTTTGTCTGCCACCTCCGACGGTTACCGATTGATCGTGGGCCCCGGAAAGCAGGGGCAGAGCAAGGAGGCAAAAGTAATTGGATTGCCTTCCGACACCTATCATTGGGGTGTACAGGCTGTCGGCCAGGATTTTGAGGCGTCGGATTTTTCCTTTGGAACCGCTATCCCTTACCAGGCTCCTGCTTTGGTAGATTGGGATATCAATGCCTGGGCGCAGGCTCCTTCTTCGGGCATTCAGCTAGGGGATCTGTCATGGGCCGATATTGATAATGACGGAAAACTGGACTTGCTAGTCGTAGGCGAAGAGGAAAATGGCTTCAGCACCATGGACATTTACACCCGGAAATCTGGGGCCCTTGAGCTGGATGCCACGGCTTCCCAAAATCTCATTGGGATGGAATTTACTGCTGTAGCCTGGGCAGATGTGGACCTCGACGGTGATCCGGATTTGATTGCTTCAGGTCAGGTTGGAAATTCCGGCAATAACTACCAGACTCGTCTGTATCGAAACAACAATGGGGTATTTGTAAATGTACCCTCCGTGGCGGATTCTTTGCCTCAGGTGCGAAAAGGGGCCATTGCTGTCGGTGATGTGGATCAAGATGGAGACCCTGATCTGGCGATCACAGGAGAAACTGCTTCAGGGCCTGTGGGGGGCATTTACCTCAATGATAATGGCTCCTTCACCCTGGATCGTCGCAGGCCTATACAAGCTGTGGCTGAAGGAGATTTGGAGTGGGGAGATTTCGACAGGGATGGAGATCTGGATCTCGCGTTGACTGGTGCCAATGGAGTTAACTTGTATGGATTGATTTACAGGAATCGGGTAGAGCGAGGTGATTTTGAGGTTCTTTCCTCCTCGGAAGCCAACCTGGTCAAGACCAAGGAAAGCAGCCTTGCCTGGGGAGATTATGACAATGACGGAGATATGGATCTGCTGGTCTCTGGGGAAACCAGCACAACCCAAGTTCAACCTCGAACCCGCTTATATGCATACAACGCCAATAACGGGACGTTCAACCAGGTTTCAGGAATCTCCATTACCGGCTTCCGTAATGGTGATGCAGTCTGGACTGATGTCAATGAAGACGGTTGGCTGGACCTGATCATTGGGGGGAAATTTGGTGCTTTGGGGAATGACCGCCGGACTGCCCTGTACCTTGGGGCTCCGAATGGCAGCCTTACCCTGGATGTTGCAACTACCAACCACCTCAAAGATGTTGATCAGGGGGCAGCATTTGCAGTAGGAGATTTTGATGGTGATGGCAAAGCCGATCTTGCGCTCGCTGGCCGGATCGCCGATTCGAGCCCAAGACGAACCCTGACGATTTACCGAAATGTGGATCCCCAGCCCAATGTGGCTCCGGGCGTCCCCAGAACACCCGACGCCCAGGTCGATGGTGATTCGGTGAGGTTGAGCTGGCTCATTCCTCTGGGGCTTGATGCGAATACAGCCGAAGGGATTTCATACAATGTGAGTCTGCGGCAATTGAACAGTGGCAATCGTGTGTCTGGGCTTGCTGACCTCGCTTCCGGATTCAGGAAAATTGTTAAATCTGGAAACGCTGGCCTGAAAAATTTCATGACCGTCCGTGGCCTGACTTCCGGAGAATACGTGTGGCAGGTCCAGGCCATCGATCACGACCTGGAAGGAGGCCCCTTCTCTGTGATAGATACCTTCACCTTCAACAGCCCGGCCTTTATAAATATTAACCGGCGTGTGCTCAATGAATTGATTCCAGGCATCACCGAAGGAGATGCAGAATGGGGAGATTATGACGGTGATGGAGATATGGATTTGCTGATCTCGGGTCGCACAGCGGGAGCTGCGTTTTTCACCCGACTCTACGAGAGTACTGATGGCCATACCCTTACCCCTCTGGACCCCGGCACCCTGGGCTTACCCCAATTGAGGCAGTCTGCAATTGCCTGGCAGGACATTGATGGAGATGGCGACCTGGATGTTGCCATGGCGGGATTTGGAAACGGAGGCGCTCAAACCATGGTGTATGAGCAGGAGGCCGGACAGTTTCAAGCTGTCAATGCTTCTTTTGAAGCAGTCACGGATGGGGATCTTGCGTGGATCGATGTAGACAGAGATGGCGATTCCGATCTGCTGCTAACCGGGACAATCGGAGGGAACGGCCTGCTTTCGCTATACATTAACGAAGACAGCACCTTTACCAAGGCCCTAAATAATTGGCCTGGATTGGAGTCATCCACACTTGCTGTGGCTGATGCCAATGTAGACGGACTCATGGACTTTGTCGTGACCGGAGACGATGGAAATGGTCCCAGAATCCTCCTTTTCATTGGAGATCCAGTATCTGGTTATTCCTTTACAGACATCACCGGAGCTACGCCTGTGGAAGCTGCGTCACTGGCCTGGATGGATGTGAACCATGATGGCTATCCCGATCTGTTCGTGATAGGATCGGATCAGAACGGGGATCCTGTGAGTGAATTGCTCACCAATGACGGCACTGGTATGATGACCGCCTCAACTCCGCTGGACCCACTCCATCTCGGGCAGGTGCTCGTCGCAGACCTGAATGAAAATAGCTACGGTGATATTCTGACCATCGGGGAAAATACAGGTGCGTCTCGACAGACACAATTATTTACCAACCAGAGTGGTAGCGGTTTTCAAAGCGCTCCCCTGGCAGCAGGTGATATTACGCCGATGGCCGGGGAAGTGATCCTGGCACCTGGCGACATCAATGGCGACGGATTGCTCGATTTTATGCTTTCTGGCAATGCTGATGGGGGAACCCAGACCATTCTGTACCTGAATCGTTTTTCCGATCTCAATCTGGTGGCAGATCCACCAGAAAATCTCGACCGGAAAATTGTTGGATCCAATGTTATCCTGAGCTGGGATCCTCCCTCCGGAATGACCCTGGAAGAACAGGCAGGGTTATCCTACCAGGTTAGGCTTACGGAATCCGGATCGGGAGCTGAAGCAGTTCCTGGAATGGCTCTGCCCGACGGAACGCGTACCATCGTGGCGCACGGACAGGCCGGACAGCGACTGGAACTTGCCGTTTCAGATCTGACAGAAGGAGAGGTATATAGTTGGAGCGTTCAGGCTATTGGTCAGGATTTTGAAGGATCTGTCTTTCCGGTTAACGACTCCTTTTCTTTCGACCCTCCTGCTTTTGACGATCGGACCAACGTTGTTTTCTCCGGTGATCCGCCGGAGCCGGTGGCTGAGGCAAGAATTGCTCTTGGTGATTATGATGCAGACGGAGACCTGGACCTGATTGCAGTGGGAGAAACAGAGGCTGGTTTCGGGTCTGTTGCTGTATTCAGAAACGAAACCACCCCTGCAAATAATGGAAAATTTGTCCTGGATACAGCAGTTACCCAAAGCCTGACAGCAGTCAAGGCCCCTGCTTTGGCCTGGAAAGACGTCAATGGTGACGGATTTCTGGATCTGTTTCTCGCTGGTAAGCAAAACGATGGGACTTCCCTCTCTTCGTTGTATTTCTTCGAAAATGGCAATTACGTGAGGGCGACCTCAGGGGTCGATGAGATCCCGCATGTAAGTGGAGCGATGGCCGACTGGGCGGACTATGATCTGGATGGTGATTTGGATCTCGTGTTGGCGGGTATGCAGGATGATGGCACCCGCGTGACAAGGATTTTCCGGCAAATGCCCGGTGCTGTGTGGGAGCCCGACACGGCGGCTTTTGCTGAGATTGACAATGTCGCAGTCGCTGAAGGCGACCTGGCTTGGGGTGATTTTGATGCAGATGGGGACATGGATCTGGCGATGGCCGGAACCTCCAACATTGGTCCTGTGATGAGGGTACTGAAAAACGACGGAACAGGTGTGTTTTCCATTGGCTTGTACAGCGAATTGGTTCCGGCCAAAAACGGCCGTCTGGCATGGGGTGATTTCAACAATGACGGAGATCTGGATCTGCTGGTTACCGGCGACAATTCCACCCAATCGAACTTCGTGCCGGTTACAGTCGTGTATGAGTATTTGGCCGCTGATGACAGATTCACCGAATACACCAACCAGGACTTTGAAGACCTGACACAGGGATCTGCCAGTTGGGGAGATTTTAACAATGATGGGTGGCTGGATATTCTGATCAGTGGAAAATATGCAGACGAAGATTCTGCCAGATCCACTCGCTTGTATCGCAACCAGGGGGGGGTTTCTTTTATCGAAGATCTCAATACGTCGGGTGATTTGATTAATGTGGACCTTGGCGCAGCCGCCTGGGGCGATTACAACGGCAACCAGAAGCTAGATGTGTTTCTGACAGGGCGAACCGCTGCCAGTCCGCCAACCTACACCTTCGTTCTTTTCGAAAACATAGACACGCTGCTAAATGTCTCGCCAGTTCAGCCATTAGATCCGGGTACGCAAGTGCTGGGCCGGGAAGTGACCCTTTCCTGGGATTCTCCCAACCATTTACCTGCTGCTCAAATTCCCGGCCTGACCTACAATGTTGTCCTGAAAAAGGTTGGAGACAATATCTCCCTTATGCCGCCTCAAGCCGATAAGGCTTCCGGATACCGCAGAATCGTGCGACAAGGGAACATTGGTCACCGGCTTTCCTGGACCCTCAGAGATCTTGAGGATGGCGATTATGTGTGGCAGGTTCAGACGGTAGACCAGGATTTTGAGGGCTCAGTTTTCTCTGATCCAATTCCGTTTTCTTTTACAAATCCGATTCCCAAGATTGTTTCTCAGGATTACCCGGAACTGTGGGAAGAAGAGGCAGGGGATGTCTCCGCACAGATTGTGGTCAATGATCCGGCGATAATTGATGAGGTGCTGGTTTTTTACAAAGGCATTGCTTCTGCTGACTGGAATCAAGCGGTTGCTACTGGTTCGGGAACAGACTACGAATTTGTGATCAGTGATGCTTCAGTAGATGAAATGGGCGTCGAATATGTATTCCAGGTGATTGGTACCTATGGCTACGATACATTCTCTGACACCGGCTATACATATAGGCGCTATCCCAACGGCTTTGACCTGACAGGGCTAAGGTTTGGAAAACGCTTTGATGACTACGACATCGTATCGATTCCGCTTATGCTGGATAATCCCGGGGTTGCTCAGGTAATAGAAGAGTATGGCGAATACAATGACCGGAAATGGCGGCTCTGGCATTATAGCAATTCCGTGCTGAATGAATACACACTGGGTGGATTTGATACTTTTGAGCCCGGGAAGGGTTACTGGTTGATCAACAAAGATCCCAACCTGTTCAACACGGGGGCAGGTCGTGTTGTGGAAGCCAATGACGCCAACCCCTATGAGCTTTCCCTCAATCTGGGGTTCAACCAGCTCGGATCTCCGTTTCCGTATGCTGTAGGCTGGCAGGATATTCTAGATGCTAATCCACCCTCAGTGGTCGAGCAGTTGGAGGATCTTCTGGCCTACGAAGAAGGCTATGTCGTATCTGACCGGATGAACCTGTTCAGGGGCGGCTTTGTCTTTGCCCATGAGCCTTTGACGCTTCGAATTCCCGTTCGTAAAAACAACAATATTCAGCGATTAGCAGATCCGTATATTCCTTCTGTTTTCCTCGATCGTCCTGCCGAGGCTGGGTTCTGGTATCTCCCGCTTGAGGCACGTGTCGGTGACAAAACCTACCGGATGTCTGGGTTCGGGATGGCCGAAGGAGCCAGCAGCGAACGAGATCCCCTGGACCGGATGCTGCCACCCCGTTTTGGAGATTTTGTAGATGTGACCATCGGCCATTCCGATTACTTCTACCAGTATTTCACCCGAGATGTGATCGCTCCGAACCGGCACGCTGTGTGGGAATTCACTGTTTCTACCAATCTGGGTGACCCAATCCTCGAGTTGAGCTGGGACACAGAGTTTCTGCCACAGACCGCAGCCAACTGGGTGCTGATGGACATAGACCAGCAGCGATTTATCAGGATTCACGATATGAGCAGCTACCGAACTCCTTTGGATGATGGCGAACATCACTTCCGGCTAATCTACGGTGATGATTCTTTTATCCGCGATAGGGTAGTACCCGATAGAATTCATGTAGGGATGGCCTTTCCAAATCCCGCCTCTGAATCTGTGACCATTCCGTTTTCTTTGCCTCCCAATGAAGATGTCTATGACGTCAGGATTGTGGTGATAAATCATCTCGGACAGGAAATTGACCGAATTGAGCCTGGATCTTTACATGCTGGCTTCCATTATGTTTCCTGGGATGGCACAAATGCCGAAGGGCTGCCCGTAGCTTCCGGTCTGTATTTGTACAGGTTAGAAGTAGATGGTGTCGTATGGTCCGGAGAGATAGGAAAGCTGCAATGGAGGTAAGATAATTGTTCTTTCATGTTCTGTTCAGATTGAAGGGTCAGCTTTCCAATGTCCGGGGGGTTTTCATTCAACTTGGATTTCAGTATTTTAGCGCGGTTAGAATTATCAAATCAAGACTTGGTTTTCTGATTGAATTTTTTTGAGCATGGCTTTTTCGGACTACTTAATCATCGTTCGGATTATTCATGCCCTACATACCCAAACCTAACTCACATGAAAACAAGAGTCCTCTTGTTGTTAGTTGTTGCCTGCCTGTTGTCTGCCCCTCAGTTGCTGGCGCAAAACGTGCCTACCGGAATCAACTACCAGGCAGTGGTCAGAACTGGAAATTCTCTTCAGGATAACCAGACATACACGGCCCGGTTTTCACTCTATGAGGGTGGTGTCCTCCGGTACCAGGAAACACAGTCTGTCACCACCAACCAGTTTGGGGTGTTTTCGGCGGTAGTCGGTGATGGGCAGGTCGTACAGGGGAACTTTGATATCCTTAATTGGGGAAGCGGAGATTGGTTTCTGGAAGTAGAATTAGATAAAGGAAATGGGTTTGTCAATCTGGGAATTGATCAGCTCCAAAGTGTTCCCTTTGCCCAGTATGCTGATCAGGCCGGCACCATTGCCAACTTCAATGTGGAAGATTTGGGTAATGTCATTGCCCCTGCTCCCGACACGGGGGATGTGTTGAAGTTTGACGGAACACAGTGGGTTGCCCAGCCAGACGCAGGAAACAGTGTATTGGCCGGCGAAGGGCTTGCGTTCTTTAATGATACCCTCATCAATACTGGCGACACAGATCCACTGGATGATATTGTGATCGGTAGCCTGGCAGAAGGTGATTTGGGAGGAACATACCCAGATCCGCTGGTGGATGGCATTCAGGGCAACCCGGTCTCGGCCAACCTACCCAATCTGGACTATGTCCTCAAGTGGAACGGGACCGAGTGGGCGCCATCTCCCGATAATGTAACGACTGGTGGCGGCGTCAATGTTACAGCCCGATTGATCGGTGACGGATCTGCAGGGGGAGGGGAACTGGATATTGCCCAGCAGGGAGCCACAAGCGGACAGGTCTTGAAATGGAACGGAAATTCTTGGAGCCCATCCGATGATCTCGGTGGATTTCAAACCCTGACTATTACGGGTAATATTCTCACCATCGGCCCCAATGGAAACTCTGTTAACATCCCTGTAGCCAATTATCAGGCAGGGGCAGGTATTCTCATTCAGGGCAATAATACCATCGTCAACACTGGAGACACGGATCCTGGAGACGATGTCAATATCGGTGATCCGGCTGGTGGTGATTTGTTTGGTCCGATGCCCTCACCTCAGGTGATCGGTATCCGGGGCAACCCGATCTCTCTGAATGCGCAAAGTGTTCAGAATAATCAGATCCTGAAATTTAATAACGGTCAGTGGGAACCATCCTCCGATCTGGTGGATGATTCGGACGCAGACCCTACCAATGAGATTCAAACCCTGTCTCAACCCAATGCCACCACCATCCAGCTATCCGGCGGAGGCGGGTCTGCAACCATTCCTACCTATACAGCCGGTAACGGTATCACCATTACCGGATTCACCATCGACAACACAGGGGACCTCAACGGATCAGACGATGTCCTCATCGGCTCATCTGTTCCAGGCGGTGACCTCTCCGGAACCTATCCCTCTCCACTTGTAGGTAAATTGCGAGGGGTGCCCCTGGCCTCCGTGATACCCTCCGCCGGTGAGGTGCTGAGGTTTCAGAATGGACAATGGCAACCGGGAAGTAATGACGACGCAGACCCCAATCCCACCAACGAGATTCAGAGTCTCATTTTGAACGGGTTTACCCTGGGGCTCACCGGTACCTCAAATACTGTAGCACTGCCTGTCCCACCCACCTATTTGGCTGGCGCAGGGATTAATATTACCGGAACTACCATCACCAACACGGGTGACCTGAATCCAGCTGATGATGTGACCATCACGACGCAATTTCAGGGAGATGTGACCGGCACCTATAACACCACTTCTGTCGAAAAAATCCAGGGGTTCGATGTGTCAACCTCTCAGCCAACCGTCGGACAGATTCTCAAGTGGAATGGAAACCAGTGGGCACCGGAAGATGATGAAGTGGATGATGGTGATGTCAGTTCTCTGAATGAAATTCAGGTGCTTTCCCAAGCAGGAAATGTTCTTTCTTTGAGTAATAATGGTGGATCAACAGTTCTGTATCAGGCAGGTTCCGGTATTCAAGTGAGTGGAAATACCATCGCCAATACCGGCGACCTCAATGGAAATGACGATGTGCTGATCGGTTCGGCTGCAGGAGGGGATCTGGGCGGAACCTATCCGGCCCCATCTGTGGAACGGATCAAGGGAGTACCGGTAGCTGGTATTTCGCCTTCCTTTGGGCAGGTGCTCAAATTCATCGGTGGTCAGTGGGTGGCCACGCAGGATAACTTTGTAGATGCTGATGCCGATCCGTCCAATGAATTTCAGTCTATCTCCTCTGTCGGTAATCAGATCACGCTGTCCGACGGCGGTGGTACCGTTACGATGTATCAGGCAGGCGCTGGAATCTCTGTCACCGGCAATGTGATTGCGAACACTGGCGACCTCAACGGCGGTGATGATGTGAACATTGGCAGCGCCGCTCAGGGAGACCTAGGCGGCCAGTATCCAGCCCCTGTGGTGACAGGTATCCAAAACCAGGATGTCTCTTCTCAGGTGCCAACTACAGGGCAAATTCTCAAGCTTCAGGGAGGGCAATGGACCCCTTCTTCTGACTTGGTGGATGATGCGGATGCCAATCCGGGGAATGAACTTCAGGTCATTTCCCAGAGCGGAAATCAGCTCTCCCTGTCTCAGGGAGGAGGTACCATTACCATGTATCAGGCCGGCGCGGGTATCTCTGTATCTGGAAACTCCATCATTAACACAGGAGACATCAACCCCAATGATGACCTCCTAGAGTCCACTCTCGCAGGAGGCGACGTGACGGGAACCTTTGACGCACTTGAAGTCATCGCGCTCCAGGGCTTTGAAGTCGCTCCGACAGCCCCGGTGAATGGTCAGATTCTGAAATGGAACAATACCGCCGGGCAATGGACCCCGGGTGCCGATAATTTTGAAGATGCAGATTCAGACCCGGTCAACGAATTTCAAACCATTTCCCAGACCGGAAATAGCTTAACCCTTTCTGACGGCGGAGGCTCTGTGACATTGTACCAGGCCGGCGCGGGTATTTCTGTGACTGGAAATACCATCGCCAACACCGGTGATCTTGACCCCAACAATGATGTATTGATTACAGATGTGGCTGGAGGTGATGTGACAGGAACATTCGATAATCTCTCCGTAGAAAAGCTTCAGGGGAATGATGTTTCCCCCGTGACACCGGTCACCAACGGTGATGTATTAAAATGGAATGCCGTGTCTCAACAATGGGAACCGGGTGCAGATGGAAACACGACCTACACAGGTGGGGCAGGGATCACCATTACCGGGACTTTGATCAATAACTCCGGGGATCTCAATCCCAATGATGATGTACTCATTTCGGATAATGCCGGAGGCGATGTGTCCGGTATTTTCTCCAATCTGACTGTAGGTGCGATCCAGGGAAGTCCCGTGACAAATACGCCCCCCACTGTTACCGGGCAAACCTTTGAATGGAACAATAATGCTGGACAGTGGGTGTTGGGCAACGATGATGTAAATGATGCAGATGCAAACCCAGCGAATGAGCTTCAAACCATTTCCCAGGTCAACAATCAGTTGTCTCTGTCAAATGGTGGTGGGACAGTTACTCTGTTTCAGGCAGGCTCTGGTATTTCGGTAGCAGGCAATGTCATCTCGAATACTGGTGACACCAATGCTGCTGACGATGTCACGCTCATCACCGCTGCAACCGGCGATGTGAGTGGCGATTTCACCACCGGCCTCACTGTGGAAGCCCTTCAGGGAACACCGGTTTCGGCGACCGCACCTTCAGCCAATGGCCAGGTACTCAAATGGAACGGTACCTCTGGAGCCTGGGAACCAGGTTCCGATGATGGAATAATATACACGGCCGGAACAGGGATTGATGTCACAGGAACCACTATTACCAATACCGGTGATCTTTCCGCCACTAACGAATTGCAAACCCTCTCTCAGTCAGGGGCCGATTTGACCCTTTCGGATGGCGGCGGAACCCTTACCCTTTTTCAGGCAGGTTCAGGCATTCTGGTCTCCGGGAATTCTATCATCAACGCAGGTGATACAGATGCCTCAGACGATGTGAATATCGGAGATGTGGCATCCGGTGATCTGACAGGAGCTTTCCCTTCTCCCACAGTTGCTGCCCTTCAGGGCGAGCCCGTGGCTAATCTGACGCCAACCATCAACCAGGTGTTAAAGTATTCAGGCACACAATGGGTGCCTGCCACCGACGATGTCAATGATGCGGATG
>CAZLKP010000042.1:0-18397 GCA_964560095.1 uncultured Bacteroidia bacterium | reverse complement strand
CGTTGATGACCAGTTCCGCCTCTCCCGACAATTGCTCTATCCACACATATAAGCTGTCTTCTTCACGGGCCACCGGAAGAACCTGCTTTAATAACAGACTGTCATTATCGACAAACAGCGTCTTGTGAAACGAGCCCTCTGTTGCTGAGGCCACTTCCCATGGAAAGGCCACCCGTTTCCCCTGTGGATTGGCCCACCCTTCCTTCAAATCCATCAACATCTCTCCGTACAGAGCTTCATCACTCCACACCTTTTCATTTCGGGCATGTACATGCCCGAAATGAACGCTCAGGATCATCCATCCTGCAAGAATACATGTCAGCCTGCCATTCATCGGGACCAAAACTACGGAAAGCCTCAGATATTTCGCTGTGGTTCGGAGCCAGAATCATCCATATCTTTGAAATCGCACCGATTCTTTCGCCCATGGAACTGTATCTCATTGATTCCCATACTCAGCAGACCGCCATCCTCACCGACGATGAAGCCAGACATTGTACCAAGGTGATGCGACATCAGGAGGGCGACCTAATCATGGTAAGCGACGGCAGAGGAATGGCTTGGCTGGCGATCATTACACAAACAACTCCGCAGGAAGTTACTGTACAGTTAACCGAGCCGCACCCGCAATTTGGTGAAGCTCCCGTGAAGCTGGATCTGGTTTTTTCGCCCCTTAGACTAAAAGACCGGATGGAATGGATGCTGGAAAAAGCTGTGGAATTGGGTGCCACCAACCTGATTCCGGTTCGCTGCTCCCGAACCGATAAATACAAGGCTACCCTTAAACGCAGCCGAACCGAAAATGTCCTCCGGACCGCCGCCAAACAGTGTCTGAGGTCCCACATTCCGGAATTATACGCAGAAATACCCTGGGAGGTCCTGCTAAGCACGCCCGCCCAGCCGGATGCCCTCTGCCTAATTGCCCGTGCCGATAGCCAGATACATCTGCAGGATGCTGTTCACTCAGCCAGATCCGGCATGCCCATCCGAATTGCAGTCGGTCCGGAAGGGGACTTTACAGATGAAGAAATGGATATGGCTCAGGCACAAGGCTGGCAACCCGTGAATTTAGGAAAGCAACGATTGCGATCTGAGACAGCAGCTGCCTTTGCCCTGTCGGTAGTCAAAATGGTTCACCGATACTGATCAGGACTGCTCCACCGTCCCGAGGTCATCACTCAAGGAGGCAGCGATATTGCGTTTGTGGGTTTGCTGAAATTTTCCCTGAAACATCAATAGCGTAAAGACCCCGACAGCAATCGCGACATCAGCCAGGTTAAATACGGGGGCAGAAAACGTCTGTGGCGCGGGATCCAGAAAAAACATATCCACGACCCGGCCATGCATGAATCCTCCTACATAGGTATTGATGGATTGAAACCACATGCCGTAGAATAGGCGGTCTATCACGTTGCCCAGGGCACCCCCAATCACGACTGCCAGGAACCATGGAAGCAGAGACCGGTGGGAGGCAAATCTCCACAGACTGTAAAACAAGGCCAGTAGAGCGACAAGCGAGATGATCGATAACCAAAGCTTGGATGTGTGGGTCGTCCAATCCACCCCCAGGCCAGACATCATGTCGGACAAAGTCCAACCAAAGGCAAAACCGTTATTCTCCAGAAAGGTGAGTTTGAACACAGACCCAAATACTGGCCATGATTCTCCAGGAAGCATATTCAGCTTAACAGAGATTTTAACCACCTGATCCAGGGCGGCAATTGCAAGGATTAGCCAGAGATAACGGCGAAGTTTCATTCACTTGGGTCAGCTTGGGAATCGGATGAAGTCGTAAGTATTACACGGTTGAGGGCCTGTTCATGTTGCCGGATAAACCGCCCCTGAAAAAACAAAATGATCAGAATCCCAATGGTAATGGATGCATCAGCAACATTGAAGATCGGCCACAGGTGATAGATTCCTCCTCCCATAAATCCGGGAAGGGGAAGATCAACCAGATCGAAATAAAACATATCCACGACCTGGCCAAACAGCCATCCACCCTCATACATATTTATATCGGAGAAAACCACCCCGTAGAAGGTCCGGTCGATAAAATTCCCCAGGGCTCCTCCGAGGATCATGGCCAAAAACCACGGCATGGGAGAGCGGTGATGGCGGGTTTTCAGCAAAAAATAGACAACCCCAACCAAGGCGAGGAATGACAGAACAGTGAGAATGATTCTGCCTGTGAATGCAGACATGCCTCCGAAGAGGTTGGCAACCCTCAACCCGAAAGCAGCTCCAGGATTTTCGATAAACTGGATTTTGAACCAGTCTCCGAAGACTGAAACATAATCACCCAATTCCATACGTGTTTTAACAAGCAGCTTTACTGCCTGATCCACTACAACAATGGCCAGCACGAACAGCCACAATTTTCCGATTTTTTTCAAAGCAGCAGAAGGGTTGCTGGGTAATGATCCTGAACATGCTGTTTAAACGAGCCTTTTTTTGATCCCATGCGATTAATTTCCATTCTGGAGTTTTTCGCTGTTTTTGGCATCCACGGTAGTCGTAGCGTGAGGCACCACGCGCAATCGCTCTTTGGGAATGAGCTTTCCGGTGACACGGCATACGCCGTATGATCCATTCTGGATACGGATCAAGGCCTTTTCCAGTTTATCGATAAACTTGGCCTGCCGTGCCATCAAGATTTCCACCTGCTCTTTTTCACGGCTTTCGTTTCCGTATTCAGTGAAATTGATGCTGTCGGCGGAGTTGCCACTGAATTCCCGCAGGGAATCAGCCAGGCGCTTGAATTCCGTTTTGGATTCGTCCAGCTTCTGATCAATAATCTGGCGAAACTCCTTGAGTTCAGCCTTGCTGTAAAAGTTTTTGTCGGTGCTCTCTGGCATAATATCTCCAAATTGCTGCCTGAGTTCAGACTGTATCTGAGTCAGGTTCAGGCAAGGTGATTAAACTACCTGGAGGGCAAGAGACCCTTTGATCCCATTTACCTCCACTTCATTTGCCAGGTTGTCCGAAACCACATTGAGAGAGGTAGTCAGGGTTTCCCGGCTAATATATTCGCGATGCGCTTCAAGGGCATCGTCCCATTCAGGGTTGGATTCGATTTCCAGTTTGATTCGATCCGTCACTTCCAACCCTTTTGACTTTCGTAAGTTCTGAATTCGGTTCACAAACTCCCGGGCGATCCCCTCCAACCGTAAATTCTGGTCGATGGTGATATCAAGAGCCACCGTGAACGGTGCATCAGAAGCGACCAACCAACCGGGGATATCCTCACTTTGGATCTCCACATCGGTTGATCCCAATACGAAGGACCCGGAGGATAGTTCCAGCGTAGCTTCTCCGGAATGCTCATAAGACCGGATATCCTCCTGTCTCCAGGCGGCCAGGGCTTTGCCAATTTCCTTGATCGCCGGACCCGCTTTTGGTCCGAGAATTCGGAAATTTGGCTTTGCTTTTTTTACGAGAATCGAATTATCCTCGGTAATATAAGAAATTTCCTTGATATTCACTTCCCCACTAATCAATTCTTTGACCTGCTCAAGCTCCTTTTCGCCCAGATCAGACGAGCTGATAGCCACCATGGCTTTGGCCAGTGGTTGGCGCACTTTGATTTTCTCTTTTCTGCGAAGACTCAAAATCAATGAGGTGATGCGCTGCGCCATGTCCATTCGACGCTCGGCGTGCTCATCTATCAAGGAGGCAGACCACGGCGGGTAATGCGCCAGGTGCACACTCTCCGAGCCCTGATTTCCAGTGAGATCTCCATACAGTTTCTCCGCATAAAATGGCGCAATCGGACTCATCAGAATTGCGACTGTCTCCAGACATTCATACAGCGTCTGAAATGCCTTCTGATCCCCATCCCAGAAACGACGCCGAGCCAGGCGTACAAACCAGTTGGACAGGTGCTGGTTAACAAACGTGTCAATCAGCCTGACTGCCCGTGTGGGTTCATAATCGTCCATGTGCGTTTCCACATTTCGGACCAAGGAGTTGAGCATAGAAAGGACCCACTGATCCAGCTCTTCACGATCAGATGCGGGGATAGGATCCTGGTATTCAAATTCCGTCAAATTGGCATAGAGGGCGAAAAATCCGTAGGTGTTAAACAACGTTCCGAAGTAGCGGCGCTGTACTTCTTCGAGCCCCTTGAGGTCAAACCGTAGATTTTCCCAGGGTTGAGAATTGCTGATGATATACCAGCGGGTGGCATCGGCTCCGTATTTTTCGATCGTCATGAACGGATCAATGACGTTGCCGTAGCGTTTGGACATTTTCCGGCCGTCTTTGTCGAGCAGGAGCCCGGTGGAGATCACGTTTTTGAATGCCGGACTATCTTCCAGCATCACCGCAATAGCGTGCAGGGTAAAAAACCAACCACGTGTCTGATCCACACCTTCGGAAATAAAATCAGCAGGAAACGCCGATGTGAATTTTTCCTGGTTTTCGAAGGGGTAATGCCATTGCGCAAACGGCATGGCTCCGGAATCAAACCACACATCAATGAGATCATTTTCCCGATACATGGGCTTCCCGGATGCACTAACCAGGACCAGATCATCGACACCGGGCTTGTGAAGATCCAGATCAGCAAAGAACACATCTGCGGTTTCTGCCCTCATCACGCCGGCGGCCACGGCTTTTTCAGCCTCTGTTTTAAGTTCTTCGACCGATCCGATGCAGATTTCTTCTTTTCCCTCCTCGGTGCGCCACACCGGGAGTGGCACCCCCCAATAGCGTGACCGGGATAGGTTCCAGTCCACCAGATTCTCGAGCCAGTTGCCAAACCGGCCTGTGCCAGTAGAGGCCGGCTTCCAGTTGATCTCGTTATTTTTGGCAATCAGCTGGTCCTTGACGGCTGTGGTTTTGATAAACCAGCTATCAAGAGGGTAGTACAACACGGGGCGGTCTGTGCGCCAACAGTGGGGATAGCTGTGCTCGTATTTTTCGACTTTGAAGGCTTTGTTTTCTTCTTTTAACTTAATGGCGATATCCACATCCACCGACCGATCTTCCTGCTGGCCGTAGTCTTTTACAAAGCGACCGGCAAAGTCGGTCACCTCTTTTACAAACCTTCCCTGCTTATCCACCAGCGGCATCGGGTTACCGTCTTCATCTTTGACCAAAAGGGGTGGGATGTCGTTTTGGCGGGCCACCATAAAATCATCGGCCCCGAAGGTAGGCGCGATGTGAACGATACCAGTACCATCGTCTGTGGAAACGAAATCGCCCGTGACCACCCGAAAAGCGGGTTTATCTGGCTGCACATACGGCAGCAGTTGTTCGTATTCTACCCCTTCGATATCCTTGCCGGTAAGTTCTTCTGTGATTTGGTAGGGAATCTTTTTGTCTCCGGGCTGATAATCATCTAAGGACAACTCAGCATGCTCCGGATTGAAGTATTTCCCTACCAGCTCTTTGGCTATGACCACCACAGTTGGCAGGTGGGTGTAAGGGTTAAACGTGCGGATTTTGACATAGGTGATCCCGGCTCCAACGGCCAGCGCCGTGTTAGAGGGCAGCGTCCAGGGCGTAGTGGTCCACGCCAGGAAATATTCATCAGCGTCTTTGCGCTTAAACTGCGCGGTGACAGACGTATCTTTGATGTCGCGGTAGGTGCCGGGCATGTTGAGCTCGTGAGAGCTAAGCCCTGTGCCGGCAGCCGGCGAGTAGGGCTGGATGGTGAACCCTTTGTATAGCAATCCTTTGTCCCAGAGACGCTTGAGGAGATTCCACACAGACTCGATGTAGGGATTCTCAAAGGTCACATAAGGATTGTCGAGATCGACCCAGTAGCCCATTTTGCGGGTCAGGTCGTCCCATTCCTCTTTGAATTTGAGGACATCCTTGCGGCACTCAGCATTATACTCCTTGATCGAGATGGTCTGGCCGATGTCTTCTTTTTTGATTCCGAGACGCTTTTCGACCTGAAGCTCCACTGGCAGGCCATGGGTATCCCATCCTCCTTTCCGCTCCACCTGAAAGCCCTTCAGGGTTTTATAGCGACAAACAAGGTCTTTGATGGTTCGGGCAATGACGTGGTGGATACCGGGCCGGCCGTTGGCTGATGGGGGGCCTTCATAAAAGGTGAAGGTCGGCTGTCCGGATCTTCCAGCGATACTTTTGGCAAAGGTATCGTTGCTTTCCCAACGCTTCAACATGTCCTGATCTACCTCAGGCAAAGACAAATGTTTGTATTCCGGATATGTGCGTGGCATGAAAAATTGTATCGATTGGAAATGATACACCCCAAAATGGTCGCGCGAATATACGACGAAAATAGGGGAGGATGAAGTGCGAATTTGGAATCATTCCAACAGTCCCATTTACCAAAACGCCCGGTTCAGTAGGAACCTGCCTGTATCATCCATAGAAAACAGGACCAGGCCAACGCCGTTGGTGATCAGGAGGTGAGGGGCCTGGAGAATGGTGTTATAGCGGGCAATCTGGTTGATGGTATCCTGAGTGATGGGCACATCGGGAGCCTTGCATTCGCAGAGGATATCAGGTTTCCCCTCCCGGTCAAAGACAACGACGTCAAACCGCCGCCGGGTGCCCCGGTAGGCAATCTCTTTCTCCACTGAAATGAGATTCCGCGATATTCCTTTTTCCCGAATCAGAAATTGAATCAAGTGCTGGCGTACCTCTTCTTCCGGCTGGAGCACATACCAGCCCTTGCGAATGGGATCATGCACGTGGGTTACCAGGTCATCCTGATCAAGTGTCAGGGTGTATCTGGGAAGGCGCCAGGAGGATTTAGGCATGGTTACTCAAGGTTTCGGATCAGCATATCTACCTCACGCATATCTCCGCCCTCTTCCCGAAAGATGCTCCTGGATCGGTAGGCCTGCCGGAGGGCTTCATCATTGCGGCCGAGCTTTGCCAGCAATTGTGCCTGAATCAGGTTGTTGTATCCAGCATTTTCGACAGCAATGGATTGACGGATCCAGCCAAGCGCCTCTTCCAGCAGATCCTGATTGTTGATGTGGAGATAAACGAACCTGGCAGCGTTGCTCAGTTCTTTGGGTTGAGTAATGATAAAGCGGTCGAAATATTCGGTGGCGCGTGCCGCATAAGCCGGCCAGTCTTTGGAAGCTTCCGAATAGGTCATCTGCAGGCGGATAACCGTGCGGCCATCGTCTTTCAACTCAGAATCAGCAATGTCCAGTGCCTTTTTGTAGGCCACATCATTGCGGGTGAGGGCAGAAGAGATGGCTGCCTTTTTCAAAAGGCTATAAATCTTGTCCAGCACAGGCTGGTAACCATATTTGCGGATAAATTTATTCTGTTTCTTCAGCAGGTACTGGTATTCCTTGCTATTGATGTCGTAGGTAAGTGCCTCAATCGCCTGCCAGTTGTCTTCCTGGAGCAACTCTTTTTCTTTGTCGATGGTTTGGAAAAAGCGATCGGCGGCTTCGAAGGCGCGGCGATCTTCCATATCGTGCCAGGCCATTGCCAGCATCCGAAGCGTATCGGGGTTTGTCGTGCCGTCCTGATAGGCCAGAATCAGGGGGGCAAGGCTGCTGGATGGCCGCAAAGCCACCCGGGCCTCTCTGATCAGTTCAGCGGGAGCCCGGTAACCCAAGATTTTGTGCACCACTTCTCCTCGGTGATTAAGAAACAGCAGCGTTGGATAGGCATTGACCTGATATCGGGTGGCAAATGAGAGCCCTTCTCCATGCTCCATATCGAGCTTTACATTCACAAAGCTCTGGTTAAACAACTCCCCTACGGCTTCATCCGGAAAGGTGTTGCGATTCATCATCTTACAGGGGCCGCACCAGGTGGTGTAGGCATCGACGAAAATCAGCTTTCGCTGGTCACGGGCCGTCTCCAGGGCCTCTGGCCAGGATCCTTCAAAAAAAATGATGCCTGGCTGGGCAGAGAGGCTGGTCGCGAACATACATCCGAGTGCAAGGAGCAAATATCGTTGAACCATAAATTGGGAATTGGTGCTTGATTGGCAGAAAAACAGCTTTTCTGGAATAAGTACGTAGATTTTGTTGTGAAAGATAAGCCCACAGGGTCACGACCTCAAAAATAGCCTGAAATGTCTGAATTGCTCACTATTCAAAAAACAACTGTCGCCCAGGGCGTGAAAGGCCTCCTTGCCGAAGAAACAGAGATCATAGAATTTGCTGGCGGAACCATACGAATCTTCCGCAATATCGCTTCATCTATGACATCGACCATTCTGGTCACCTCCGAGGCGACTCTGATGATCGGCTTCTCCACCGTAGGCTAGGTACTGTGGGCTATGCCGCCCTCATGATTATGGAAGGCTCCATGACGCCAGGCGAATTGACATCTATGCTCCTGTATCTCGGCGTGCTGGTGCCTCCCATCGTGCAGATGAGCAACATCGTGGAACAGGCCACTCACGATGTTCCTTTACCGGCTCGGATGGCCGATATGCGAGGTTGTACAACACCCAATCCAGAATCTGATCAGGTGCGCTTCATCGAGGTAAATGACAGGATAAAGGTTAGGACTGCCGTGAACAGCAGAAACAACATGCCGAGGCGAAGACTTCCCCACTCAGAAATCAATCCGATCAGGACCGGACCGATCAAAAATCCCATGTAGCCAAAAGATGCTACTGCTGTGATACCGCGGGAGGCTGATGTTTCATCCATTCTGGCGGCCTGACTGAAGACTACCGGAATAATGGACGAATAGCCAAAACCCGTGAGAGTGAATCCAAGAACAGAGCTGTAGGATTCAGCCAAAAGAATGATGCCCATGCCGGTCATGATAAACAGGCTTCCCAGCAGAATGATCCGAAATCCGCCAAACCGGGAAATCAGGGCATCTCCATAAAACCTGCCGATCGTCATGGCCAGGGAAAACCCGGCGTAGCCCAGGCCCACCATCGCTCCATCAGCCAGGGTGACTGTTTCCAGGTAGATTCCACTCCAGTCTGCAATGGCTCCTTCGCCGATCATGCTGCATAACCCGATGACGGCCAGCCCGATCACAGCCTTACCCGGCAGGCTGAAATGCTTACCTCCGGGATCTTCCTCACCTGCTACATCTCCGATCTGACTCCGGATCCATCCAAGCATCACCAGACAGATCACAATCCCGAGCACCATCGTCAGCCAGCCTGGCAGTTGAATACCCAGCGCCAGGCTTCCCAGAAAGGCCCCCACCATTCCGCCCAAGCTGTAAAAGCCGTGGGTGGTTGCCATGATAATCCGCTCGTAGGTTTTCTCAAATGCCGCCGCAACCGCATTCATGGCAATGTCCATGATGCCGATGGTCATACCCACCACGAAGAGTGCAGCCCCCAGCCACACAGGTGTTGGGGTCAGCAAAGGCAACATCATGCACAGGCAATAGGCCACAGTCACCCACAGAGTCACCGGGCCCGCTCCCCATTTTCTTATTAGCAAGCCAGCTGAAAGCATGGCCAGAAATGCCCCCAAGGGCATAAAAAACAGGCAAATACCCAGATCAGCCTCACTGAGCATCAGCCTGGCCTTTACCTCCGGCAATCTGGTAACCCAGATCGAAAACAGAATGGAATTCATCGCAAAGACAAATCCCACACTACGAAATCGGGGGTGAGATAAATACGCAGACAGATTGGTGATCATTCAGGAGGGCATTCAGCGTGCCAATGTCAAAGACTAATCTGAATCAGGCGATTCGAATTCGTCAATCGATTACGAATATGGCAGAAGCAAACTGGGAAACTGTCATGAGCTGATTGATACAGGCTCAAGGGAGATTCGTACCTTTAACGCTTATGAACACCTCTTCCTTTCCGGTCTGGATATGCCCACACTGTCTGGAAACCAACCCACCATTTGGAGAAGGGCGATGCCAGCACTGCGGGATTCACATGCTGAGCGAACAGCAGCAGCAGTGGCGTCTGGAAAAAGCCCAGCCAGCAGCCAAACAACTGCTGGCCTGGGACGAACTTCCCGACCAGCAAAAAAATCCGGCCGAGATCCAACCCTTCATCCGGGATCTCGCACCTTTGGAACACCTCCAGGAAGGATGGAAAGACTGGCTGAGTCCCTTTCGGCAACAACTCCATGACTGGACCATCCGGTCTGAGGCCTTTCGAAAACAATGGAGATCTCACCTGTTGATTTTGTGTGTGCTCGTATTGATTCCTATGGTCTGTGCATTTGTCATTTCCGACCTGATGGTGTTGCTGCTGATGATGCTGCCGATCGTCGGTTGGGCTTGGATCGGATTGTTCGAATTTCGGAAGAAAAACAAGCCATGAACCTGCCTGCAAGTATCGGCCTGTTGTGGCTCCTGATTCATTCGGGAGGGATATGGGCACAGCCCTCGAACGCAGAAGTGGTTGAGCATCAGATCCATAGCTTTATCGATACCGCGGGATCTGTGCAGGGCATTCAGTTTTTATTTCCGTTTCCACAGACTGATCGCACACGTTTAGACAGCACATCTACCAAAACCCTCCGTTTTTCTCCTCCCCAGGTGACCTACCAAACCATGAAAGAAAAACAGGTGGAACGAAGGATCGTGATCCCGGTACTGATTCAGCAAGACAGTAGTGCCCGCAGGGAAGAGCTCCGTTACGAGGACCAGCTCAGCTATGCCCGGTTCCGATCGATCAACAAGGAAAGTCCGGAGCATCTGAAAGGCGATGACCCCACATGTAGGGGGAAATGGCTCATGCCTCTTGCCGTCATCTTGTTAGGCACGGGTATTAACCTTGGACTCTTTTATCTTCGCAGCCGCTGATGAAAATATCTGTCGCACATATCGTCCTGGCATTGATCGCAGGAATGCTGCTGAGCCGCTGTGCCCAGGAGCTGAATCCGACCGGAGGTGCCAGGGATGAGACGTCACCAGAAGTGGTGAAAACGAGCCCTCCCAGTGAGTCCCTGGAAATAGACGATAACCGAATCAAAGTCTGGTTCAATGAGCCCATTACCCGGCCTGACATCAAACAGGACATTTTCATTTCCCCCTTCGTGAATCGCCCTCAGGCCATTCTTAGTGACAATGGCAAGCGGCTCACCATCGATTTGGAGGAAGATTTGCTCCCACAAACCACCTATGTGATCACGCTCAACGGCATCAAAGACCTCAATGAGCGAAATCCCATCGAGCCGCCCTACACCCTCGCTTTCAGCACGGGCGACCAATTGGATAGTCTGGCCTTTCAGGGGCAAATTGTTGATACAAAGGGTGAAGGGATCAAAGAAATGCTGGTGCTGCTATTCGATGCCGATTCCGCCATCGGGAATGACATTCTCAACAGGCGCCCCACCTATCTCACCCGCACCGACGACCAGGGAAATTTTTCCTTCCGATTTCTCCGTGAAAATACCTACCGGGTATTTGGACTATCCGACCAGGACCAGTCCAACACTTGGAACATTCCCAACGAAGCAGTCGCGATTCCGAAGGACTCCCTGTTAGTCGTTTCAGTCGGTGACACCCTTTCCACCGACAGCACCCGATCCGACAGCGGTCAGGTGGCAGACAGGGTCCGGCTGGTTTCATTCGTAGTGGATGAAACGGCTCCAAGATTGCGGCGATATTTCTGGACAAATGAGACTACCCTGGCCATTCAGATCAGTGAGGCCATTCGACTGTCTGAGACCGAGATATTTGCCACAGATACGGCCCGGACAGATACAACGCCCGTTTCCATTGCCTCCTTCGTACCTGGTAGCGATCCGGAGCTATGGGTACATCTGCCTGCTGGCAGACGTTGGCTGGACCTACACCTTGTTGGATTTCAGGATTCATTAGGGAATCGCAAAGACAGTATTCTGCGTGTGTCTCCCGACAGGAGACGGTTGTGGGAAACCCCGCTCTCCGGAAAACCAAGTCTCGACCTCGCGGGACCGTTTATCGAATTTCTCCCTCAGCGTTACGTCACAGTAGATGACCGACGCTTTTTCTCCCTCACCGATACCAGCAGCGTGGATTCTGTGAGGCAGGTCTTTGAGGTCGAATGGTCGCACGAGGGAATGACCCAACAAATCCGTCCGATTCTCAGTGATTCGGCTATCGGCAAGCTTTTGGTCCTGAGAATCGACAGGGGTTTTTTTTATGTGGAGAATGATTCCAGTGCCACGGACACAGTATTTACTTACCAGGCCAATTGGCTCAAGCCTGACGCCTATGGCACCCTCAGTGGCAGAGTCATTCCCGACACGACCTACGACGGCCCCCTGGTCCTTCGTCTGATCGGACCCAAAGGGCCTGTCAGAACCTTTACGGATACGACCTTTTCATTTCAGCACCTTGAGGCCGGCGATTATAGTTTTGATGTGATCTACGATGCCGATGGAAACGGCATTCTCACGACCGGCAGCCTGAAAGAGCATCGGCTGCCCGAGCGGAGGAAAATGATTCCCGGGAGCATCTCGATTCGTGCCAATTGGGACTTTGACGACCATGTGGTGGACCTCAATGCTGAAGCGGCTCCCCCTCCGGAAGGGGAAACACCGGAGGAATCGGAGATTCCAGATCAGTGATAAATCGTCAGGCTTCCTGTTTGCCCAAATGAAACATTTACTGTATCGGCGCCTTCTCCGCTTTTCTGGAGGGAACCAAGATCAGGACCTTCGAAGGTTTCCCAGTTGATCTCCACCTCTGCATCTGCTGGAATGGCCCTGATAACCGGTCCTGACATTGTCACATCATCATAAATCAGGCTCCCTTCAAATGGAGTCTGAGGAGTCGGCCCGACCTCTCTCCAGTTGATTCTCACTTCATCTGCCAGTTGGGGGTTGAGGGTATCCAGCATGATAAATTCCATCGCTGCTGTGGGAGAAACCCTGTAGGTCAGATTAGTCCCGGGCGGCAGTTCACGATTGATGATGACCGGAGGAAGCATCTGACCATTCTGGTCGGTTATCTCCCATACGGCAAACAAAGCATTGATCCCGATCTGAAATACGGGCTCTTCTGTCTCCGACTCTACACTATCCTTGTATTGCTGGGCCAGGTCATCATCATATTCCAGCACGAATTCAACTTCGCCACTAGCATTGGTGGTTTGCCGGTCATCCAGCAGATAGGCCCTTCCAAAGGTCCCGGTAAAATAGGCCTGAAAAGAAATGTCCACGTCCGGAATCGGCTGATCAGTATCCCGATTCAAGAGGGTCAAGCTGTATGGATGCTGATTGTCGGGCTGCCTACCCAGAAAAGAGGAACAGGCAGAGAAAGTAACAGTGACCAACAGAAGCAAGGGGAGGGTAGCGTGCTGTTTCATGGATCTGGTTGTAAGGTGGTTTGGTGGGAATATCACCGAGACAGGAACACCGACATTTCCTGAACCTGAAGCAAGAATGCCGAAAGGAAAATATATCGAGAGAATGGTTTGTTGTTGAGATCTCATCTCCTCTCCCAGATCCCAAATTGTTATTAACGGTTAATAACAGTTATTAACCGTTAAAAACAGCTACCTGATCCCCAACCCCTGGATTCTCTTGTCACCATTCTCCCAGTCCGCACTCTTTCGTAATTTCATCCTCCATGCGGAAGATCCTCCACGCCTACCAGCTCCGTCTCACCAACCTGAGCCAGGGAAATCGATCCCTCAAACTGGGGCGCCTGTCCAAACAACGCGATATCGACTGGAAGGATCTCGATTTTCTCGCCGACAAATCATCCGAAGAGCTCCTGGAAAGGCTCATCGCCGGGAGGGATGTCACGCTCATTTCTCAGATCGATCCCCGCCACGAACCCACCAACCTCGCCGACCGCCGCCTCAACAGCATCTACCGCACGGCTCAGATGCTCCTGGAAGAGTCTGGCACTTATGATCTGTATCTGGGCTATCCCTTTGTCGAAGGCAAATTTCTGGACGGTACGCCCGTACGGTCTCCCCTGCTCCTCTTCCCGGTGCGGCTGGAACGCAACCTACAGGGACGCCCGCGCTGGAAACTGCGCCGACTGGAAGAACCCCTTCAGTTTAACCCGACCTTTTTCCTTGCCTACGAAAACTACCAGTCCTGGCGGCTCCCAGCAGAATTCTGGGAAGATGAAATCGACGACAACAATGACTGGCAGGTGTGGATCCAGAACCTGTACCAAAAAATCAAGGACTATGAGCTGGCGGTAAATTTCAGCTCAGACCTGTTTGACCGCCGACTACAATCCTTCCCTCAAATCCTCAAAGAAGGATTTGCCCAATTCAAAAGAGGGGTACTCACCTTTCGCCCGCAGGCCATTCTTGGCATTTTCCCTCAATCAGATTCAACCCTGCTGCAAGATTACGAAACTCTCGCCCGGCAACCAGGGGCATTTCCGATTGGTCAGTTGCTGGGAGAAGCCCCCATGCCCATTCCGGAACCCAAACTCATCCGGGAAGAGGATCGCTACTTTGCATTGCCGGTAGATGCTGCCCAGGAAGATGCCCTGCTGTCTGTGAAACAGGGAAGCTCGCTGGTCGTACACGGTCCGCCCGGAACCGGAAAATCACAGGTGATTGTGAACCTCATCACCGATGCCCTCGCCCATGGAAAAAAGGTGCTGGTGGTCTCTCAGAAACGAGCCGCCCTGGATGTCGTCTACAAACGCCTCGACGGGCTTGGGTTGAGCAGATTTGCCATGCTGGTGCACGATCATCGCCACGATCGCAGCAGCATTTACCAGAAACTCCACAAGCAGATTCAGGATATTGAATCCTTTCAGGCTGAGTTTCGGGATCTCAACAAAACCGCAGCAGAACACGAATATCGCCGACTTTCGCGTGAAATTGATGTCCAAACCCGCCTCCTGCAATCCCTCACCGATACCCTCCAGGATTCAAGTCAGTTTGGCATGAGCCCGCATGAGCTATATCTGTCATGTTCGCCACAAAAGCCATTCCTGGATCTGAAAGATCCCGCCTCCAGGCTCACCCGTGACCGCCTGCGGGACCTGCTGAATAAACTCACGGCCATTCGTGATTACCAGGAGTTCTTCAAAGAAACCTATCCGTGGCAACAACGCTTGCCCTTTCGCCATTACCTACAAGCCGATCGCCAGGCCATTCGGCAAAAACTCGACCAACTCCCCAGACAAGTCCGGGAACTGTCACAGCATTGGCAGGAACTCCACAAAATCCTTCAGGAACACCTGCTGGAGACAGAGCAAAACACCAAAATCATTGCACAGTTTCGCCGGGCAAACAGCTATTTTCTCCAACCAGCCACCCGGAAAGATCTCGAAACACTCACTCTGGAGGGGCAAGCACCATCTGTCGTTGGCAAGGTGCTGAAGCGATGGGAAAAACAGCTGGATAAGCTGGCCTCCTGTCAGATTCTCGGAGATGAGGATTGGGGAAAATTTTCCGACCTGGACAAGCACCTTGCTGCATGGAACACCCACCAGGAAAAGCCTCTTCGTTGGGTGACCTTTTCCTTTCTTAAAGCTCGCTGGTACCTCTACAAACTGCTTAATAACCAGGGCAAAAAACCTACAGCAGAACTGGTGGGCCGGGTGGAAAAAGAATTCCGGCATTTCCGAACCGTCCGCAGCCACTATGCAAAACTTCACAACAAAGCCTTTTTCAATGATTTTCCGTTGCTCGACAGCCTGAAAGAAAAACAAGCCTGGCTAGAGCGAAAACAGGCCCACCTGGAAGCCTGGAAGGAAATCCGGGACATGAACGAATTGGCAACGATCCACCCTGACCTGAGCAACGGCACCTGGAATGAAAGCCAATGGGCATCTACGATGTCAGTCATTGAGTCGCTGAACCGGTTTACCGAAGACCTGAAAGATGCCCTGCGTGGGTGGCGCTTGTGGCTCCATCCGGTTCAGATTGAACGATTGACAAAGGGAATTGCCCGAAAAGCGGAGGCAGATGCCTGGCTGGAATCCCTCTCCAAGGCATTTGACCGGGATTATTACGACCTGCAGGCACTGGACCGACAACTGGCGGACCTGGATCCGGCGGAGCAGGAGATTCTCAGGCTGAGTGAGAGAAACATGCTGGAGGCAGACACCGACGCCGCCTTCCGGGAGCTGATCGAGAATTCTGTGTACCTGCACTGGCTGGAGGCATTGGAGGCCACACATCCTGTCCTGACGGCCGTCAGCAGCCGCGGCTGGGAGCGGCAGCTCCGAGACTTTCGCGACAAATATCATCAGCGACAGCCGGAAGTGGCGGCCCTTGTGGCCCGCCGACTCAAGGAAAACATCCTCTCCAACCTAGAATTCAATCGCCTCAACAATCGGGTTACCTACCGCGACATTCACCATCAGGTGAAGAAAAAACGGAGGCTTTGGCCCGTTCGAAAGCTGATTTCAGAAACCTGGAACACCGGCCTACAAAAGCTCGCGCCCTGCTGGCTGGCTTCGCCAGAGTCGGCCGCTGCCATGTTTCCCATGCAGGCCGATCTGTTTGACCTGGTCATTTTTGACGAGGCTTCCCAATGCTTCGTGGAGCGATCGCTCCCTGTAATGCTGCGTGGAAAACAGGTGGTGATTTCCGGCGACGACATGCAGCTGCCTCCCTCGGATTTGTACCGGGTTCGCTATGAAGAGAATCTGGAAGAAGTAGAGGATGCCATCCCGCTGGAAGTGGTTAGCTTGCTAGATCTGGCCCGGCAGAGCATGCCGGAAAAGCGATTGACCTGGCACTATCGGTCTGAGTCGGAAGCCCTGATTGCCTTCTCCAATAACCGCTTTTATGAAGGCAGCCTCCAGATGATTCCACCAGCCACAATTTCCCCCCTACATCAACCTGCGCTGAGATGGGAGGCTGTTCAGGGAAACTGGGAAAACAACACCAATCTCGCTGAAGCCCGGCGCGTTTTGGAACTCATTGTGCAGTTGGCCAAACGGGAAGACCAGCCGTCGGTCGGGGTGGTGACGTTCAACTTTCATCAGCAAGAGCTGATCCTGGATCTGATCGACCAACGGCTCCAGGAGCTGGCCATGCACTCGCCTGAGGATTACAAGGCTCTGACGCGTCTGATGAACCGCGTGTCCGGCGAAGAGCATCAGGGTTTATTTGTGAAGAATATCGAAAATGTCCAGGGAGACGAGCGGGATGTGATCATTTTTTCCATCGCCTATGCCAAAGATAAATCCGGAAAATTGCAGACGCGATTTGGCTTACTGAACCAGGCCGGTGGCGAAAACCGCCTCAACGTGGCGGTCACCCGGGCCCGCTGGCAGATTTTTGTGGTATGTAGTTTCCTCCCAGAAGATCTGAAAGTGGAACACAGCACCCATGACGGCCCCAAAGTGCTTAAAGCCTGGCTACAGTTTGCCCGTGACATCAGCCATCAGCAGGTGAAACATAATGTCAGGGGCTACGGAGAGGATCATCCGCTTAGCCACTGGCTACGGAAACGGCTGGAGGCGAAAGGACTGGAGGTATCGAGCGGGCTGGGTGATAGCGCCTGGCAGTTGGATCTGGCGGTGAAAAAGGAAGGAGAAACCGGCTGGGAAATCGGGATTGAGTGTGAAGGTCCGCGCTACTTCCAGGGGCTTTCGGCAAAGGAGCGAGACATCTACCGCCCCGACCTGCTGGCACGACAGCATTGGAGCATGTTGCGGATCTGGGCCAGGAATGTCTGGCAGGATCCGGAGAAAGTCTGGAAGGTCATCAAAGATACGCTTCTTTGAGAATTTGGGTGAATGGGGACATGTACTTCCATCTGCCGACATTGAACGCGACGTAGCCTGGTACGAACAATACACCGGATTCAGTTGTGCGCGTCACGATGGCATATATGCCCTGCTGCAACGCGAAAATCTGAAAATTCACCTGCAATGGCATGCCAACACCGAGCACGACCCCTTGCTGGGAGGGTCTGTGATCAAGCTGTTTGTCGACGACATCCAGCCAATGCTCGACGGCTTCGTCGCCCGGGGTACTATACCCCGTGACAAGCTGCGAATGAACAACTCTTGCGGCACCCATGAATTTGGTTTCTATGCCCCCGACAACCATGAGATTTTCGTGGGGCAGGATGCCTGAGGGAAAAGGCAATTAAGTAACGTGCTTTTGTCCTGATGTCGTGAGCAGGCAAATTTCTGATCTGGAGGCGGGAGTCTTTGTTCTCCTCATCCCATTCACCCATCTATCAATTCCCCTTTTCCCTATCTTGCACCCATGCTACGCCGATTGTCTCTTTCGCTGAGTGCCTGGATCCTGATGTGCTATGTGCTGGTACAGGTGGCCATGCTCTACCCAAAATGGGAGAAGGCCGGCACGGAAGCGACCATCAGCTGGGATGTATTTGGGTATTATCTATATCTTCCGGCTTTTTTGATTTATGATGAACCGAAAACGTTGGATTTTCGCCACGGCGTCATGGAAACCTATCAGCCAGCCGGTGATTTTCACCATGCCTATCAGCTGGAAGATGGCGGCTTCGTGATGAAATACGCCATCGGGCAGTCACTGGTGTATCTGCCGGGCTTCCTGGTGGCACATACCCTGGCAACGCCCCTGGGTTTTGCTGCGGATGGCTTT
>CAZLKP010000041.1:11412-18523 GCA_964560095.1 uncultured Bacteroidia bacterium | reverse complement strand
TGACGCAGGTCGCCTCCTACTACCTGGGCTTTTCCTTTCTGGAGGAAAATGACGAGAGCAGTGCCAAGTTTGCCTTCCAGAAAGCAGCCGAAAGCCGTGCCAACCCTATCATTACCCAGGAAGCCTTGTATCAGTATGGCAAAGTGGCAATTGCGACTCAGCAGTACAATGAGGCACTTCAAGCATTCCAGCAACTGAAGCGAGATTTTCCACAGGCACCCTTTATTAACGAAGTGGATGGTATGATCGGGGAGGTATTTCTCTTTACAAGAGACTACCCAAGATCCATCCGCTACCTGGAATCTGTGCCCCGCAGCAGTGACCGGGCCCAAAAAGCCTACCAAACAGTTTGCTTTTTTTATGGTCTGCAACTGTACGAACGCCGTGGCTACTCGCAGTCTGAGCCGTTTTTCCAAAAAGCCATCGACAACCCTGCCGATGCCGACATCACCCTGGGAGCTAAGTACTGGCTGGCAGAAGCCAAATTCCGCCAGAACGACTTTGATGCCTCCCGGGTCGCCTACCAAAGCTTTCTCAATACGCGGGGAGCTAATTCCAATGAGTACTTTGCCAAAGCCTATTATGGCCTTGGTTGGGCTGATTACAAAGAGAAAAACTACAGTTCCGCCCTCAGTAACTTTGAGAAATACATCGCCCAGGTAGGAAGAAGTGCCGACAAAGATACCTACCTCGATGCCTATCTCCGTTCCGCTGACTGCCTCTTCCTGATGCGCGATTACAACAAAGCCATCCGCTATTATCAGCAAGTAATCGATTTCCCGTACAGCGCGCAGGTCATCGCTGCCTATCAGATTGCGGAGGCATATTATCGCCTGCAGGACTACAACATGTCTGTGCAGTCATTTGACCGGCTGATCACGCGGTACCGGAGTTCAGAATATCGGAATAACGCCCTGGACAGAATCTCTGAGATTTATTTCTCCTGGATCAAGAATTATGCGCAGGCTTTCCGCTATGCCAAGATGATGGTGGAAGAATATCCAAGATCCGCCCTCGCTCCAGATGCTTATAATCGGCTGGCCCTGGCAGCTTACAACCAGGGAGATGAAAACGGGGCCATCACCTACTTCAAAAAAGTAGTGCAGGATTACCCGCAAGACAAAGAAAATGCCCAGATCGCCCTGGACAACCTCTCCAGCCTGGTTAGCGAGCGAGAATTTGACCGGATATTCCGGGATTACCGCAACAATGTACCCCAGATGAACGAGGGTCTGGCTGCTCTATCCTTCAAAACGGGACAGGACCGCTTTTTTGCCAATAATTATCAATCAGCCATCGACCAGTTTTCGACCTATATCGACGAATTCAAAAATGGACCTAATTACCACGAAGCATTACTTTTCAGAGCGCGATCCTACCGAGAACTGGGCCAGATGAATGATGCCCTGGGGGACTATGAAGCTGTGTACTCAACCCCCTCAGCGAATGCCTTTACCAATATTGCCCTTCAAGAAGCAGCTGAAATCCGCTTTGAGCGCAAAGAGTTTATGACCAGCCTGTCGCTGTATCAATCCCTGGAGGAGATTTCAGAAAATCTTCAAAATAAGGTAGCGGCCCGCTTCGGAATCGCCAAAAACTACCATGCGATGGGAGACTATCGTGCCGCGGTTAATGCCCTGCGCCAAATCGCAGATAATCCGGAAGTGGCCGTTTATTCCCGTACCAAAGCCAATGTGGAGATCGGAAACAACCAGTATCTCGCCGGGGATAAAGTAGTTGCCAAGCGCACATTTACCCAAGTCGAAAACGAATTTAAAAACGAGTTTGGCGCTGAAAGCCAGTCCATGATCGTGAAGATCCTGTTTGATGAAGGCATAATCCTCAAGGAAGAAGCAGCCCGCCTTGATCGCCAGGGCAACACTGTGCAGGCTGATCAGAAAATCCAGGAAGCCAGGGATAAGTTTGAAGAGGTCAAAAAGGCCGTGATTTATCAGAGCAACAACTATCCAACATTCAATTACTGGAAAGCCAAGGCATTCCTCGTTGCGGCAGATGCCTTTTACGAACTCGGCAATACCTTCCAGGCCAAGGGCACACTCGAAAGCCTGATCGGGGAAGATCGGTTCCCAGATATCCAGGAGTCGGCACGCGTGCGCCTTCGTGAAATCCAGGAAGAAGAGGAAGCCCGCGGCTTTCCACCTGTTGATGGCGAATAGTTACAACCATTCCTTCACAACACTTTCACTTAGCATGAGCATTCAGATGAAACAGTTCACATATATCAGCTTCGTAACGGTTCTGATGGCCATGTGCAGCCCTGCTGTATTTGCCCAGAACGATCCCCTGGGAGGGAAAGACAGCATCATCCTGGAGAATGATCGCATCGAAGATGTAATTGAAAGCAACAAACCCATTGTGAAGCCTCCCTACCAGGAAATTGAACAGGCAGGCAGGGAAGATTTCCAGTTCAACTCGCAGGAATTTTACGTGGAGACAGATTTTGAACCAGCCCCTCCGATCATCAAGCCCTGGCCCAAGGAAAAACCCGAGCCCCTGCGGAATAACACCATGGCCTTGGGCATCGGCCGATTTCTCACGCCTTATGGGCGGCTCAGTCTTCACAACGGCCGCGCCTCTAATGTGGATCTGGGGCTGGATTTCACCCACCTTTCGGCTCACAGGGATGCGATTCCGCTCCGTCGGTTCCGCAGAGATTATGGCACTGTGAGCCTCACCAGCATTCAGGATGAATATAACATCGGGGCCAGTGCCTATGTGTTTAACACTTCATACTTCACCTTTGCCGACACCATCTTCCGATCAGACGAAGTGGCGCGGGAAGATTCGTTAAGGCGAAGATACACCCGGGGCAAGATCGGGGCTTTCTTCGAAACCAATTACGATCCGGATGCCCAATACGAAGCGAATGCCCAGGCGGATGTACGATTTCTGTTTGGCAATGGAGGCAACAGTGAAACCAACTTCGATCTCTCTCCCAATGGCGCCTATTTCATTACGCCTGAATTCAAGGTTGGTCTCCAGAGTGACATCACGATCTCAACCGGAAATCTCGATACGCTGGATCAGTCCAGGGTTTTTCTTGAGGCGACCCCCTTTCTAGCCTATGACAACGGTACCGTAAGAATTAAGGGAGGTGTGAGATATAACCTGTTCAGAAACAGCATTGACACCTCATCTGTCTCCAATTTTGGTGGAATTGTGGAGTTAAGCGCCGGGTTGGTCCCCGACCAATTCAGCATCATTGCGGGGTATCGTACAGGCATGCAAAACTACACCTATTATGACCTTCTCCATGAAAATCCCTATTTGAAGAGAGGCGTAATTATCCGTCCAACAGTAGAGAAAATGAACATTTACCTGGGCGGGAAGGGAAACATCGGTGGAACAGTGGACTACAGTGTCCGACTGTTTTACAAGCGTCTGGAAAACCAGATGATGTATTTCGCCCGTGAATTTGAGTATCAGTTTGATGTAGTGTACGATTCGCTAATGACCAATCTAGGCACACAGGTGGAGGTCAATTTCTCACCTGAAGACTTTCTGGACGTGGGGGGAACACTCAACCTCAACATTTACAACACATCGACCCAGGAGAAATACTACCACGCCACCCCGCTTCGTCTGGACCTTTATGGAATCTACCGTTGGGAGGATCAGGTAAGTGCCAAAGCGGAGATGAATGTGTTTGGTCCTCGGGCCATGAGCATTGATCCGGGGGGCACATTAATTCGACTAGGACCATTTATTGGAATAAATCTATCCGGTGATTATCGGATTACTGAAGGATTTTCAGTATTTTTAAAAGTGAATAATTTACTGGGAAGCAATTACCAGCGCTGGCATAACTACCAGGAACGGCGTCTGGACTTCCTGGCAGGAATTGAAGTCGCCTTTTAAGCTTTTGATTATCAGCCACTTTCCATGCTTCAGGATTCTATTACCGTTCATGCATCTCCTTATCTGATACGCGGATTGGCCAAGTGGCCGGTCATGCGGATTGGGTCGCTGGGTGCATTTGTTCGCAAGGAGCAACCCGCCCGCTGGGATCCCGAATCACAGGTTATTTACCCTCCCACCATTGTTTTGGACTTTGTCAAAGGCTTTGAAACGCAGTTGAGCTTCGAAGACTATCTCATGGATTCCGAAGGATTCTCAGAAGAGCAGGCGCTTGCGATGGCACATAAATTGCAGACTAAAATTGTTAGCGGGTTATCTGAATCCAGCTATTTTGTGATCCCGGGATTAGGAAAATTATCTCAAACCGCTAATAGGGAATTTTCGTTTTATACAGAGGAGACTGCTTTACAGCTCCTCGACGAGCACGCTTTTGGGCTTAGAAAAGTAGGCGCCAAAAGAGAAAAGCCTGCCTTAACTCCGGTCGCAGAAAAAGAGTTAGTCATGAAAGCCCTCCCAAAGGAAAAAACATCTCCCAGAGATCGCTTGTTCGGATGGAAGTTTTTCCTCGTAGTAGCCCTGCTGGGCTCTTTGGGGGTGCTTCTGGTCCAGTATGGTCCGTGGAATGTGCAACTGTTTTCAACAGATCCTGGCCCAAGTATGGTTTCTTCTCAACCCGAATCCGTTACGGGAATTGAGAATCAACAACCAGCCACTACAGAACAGGAATCCGATTACACCAACGATACATCCGAAGGAGTTTCACCGGACTCCGTTTTGGAAGAAATTTTCCCTGCCTCATCTGAATTCGCAGCCTCAGATAACGAGTCAGGCAGATCTTCCGATACGATAGATCCTCAGGAGAAATCGACTGAATCTTCAGGAGTTACTCAACGCAGGGGAGCTCCTATTGCTTCGGCCGAACCGCTTACCCGGGGGATGTCTTCTGGTCAGGCTTCTTCGGCCAACCAACCTGTAGGCGATATGGGGGTTTTCCGGGGAGGCGATTCCGCTTCCCGCAGGATTTTGGCTCCCATCCGCCATTATCACCTGATAGCAGGTAGTTTTGTGGATGCCTCCAGGGCACAACAATTCGTCAATCGGTTGAAAGATGAAGGCTATGATGCCATCATCCTGTTTCCCGAAGAAGGCTCGGGCGAACCTCACCGAGTATCCATTTATCGAGACAGCGATCGGCAGAAAGTCGCAGCTTATGCCGATAAACTCAAACAAATGGGCAGACAAGGAGGCTGGGTGTATGCCGAGCGGTCTGCCACAACAGAATAATCCGATTCTCCGAAAGTATATGTGTGGACATCACGTTTTTTTTATTGTAACACCAATGTCACCACACAGAACTAATGCCTAGATTACAAGTCGTCCAACGGAAACAGCAGTCCGGTTGGTTTCGGAGCGTATGTCTCATGCTTTTGATCCTCGGAGGATCAGGAGCGATGCTGAATGCCCAGAGTGATTATCATCATCTGATTCTGGGAAGCTTTAAAACATTTGACAAAGCCAGCGAAGCCTTGTCTCAGGTCGAACAAGTAACCGGGAGACAACCTGTCATCCTTTTCCCTGAGAAAATAGGAGGTTGGTACAGGGTATCGGTTTACCAGTCCGTGAACCGGGCAGAAGTCGAGAGCTATTCTCAGTCGCTTCAGCGACAAGGAAAAAGCAAAGGGTGGATCCTGTCGCTCAATCCTGTGCCTGAGACAACCAGAGGCACATCCTCGGCAACCAATACCAATCGTCGTACAGCTAACCCAGGAATGGTATCTTCCCCTTCGGAAACAACATACCACCTGATCGCACAGTCGTATACCACATATGAAGCGGCCCAGGAAGGCGTAGCTGACCTCCAGGCGAAAGGAATGGAACCATACGTTCTATTCCCAACCGGTCCAATTCAGGCTTACAGAGTTTCTGTATATGCTGCTGACAACCGCGAAGAAGTCAATTCCTACAAGCGAATGCTAAATCTGAGTGGTATCACCGGCTCCTGGATTCATGAAGAAGTCCAAGTCAGCGCAATGCGCGGAGGCGCCTCTCAGTCTAATGCACGCAGCAGATCCAATGCGCGAACCTCCGGAAACAGCAGTACCACCTTTTACCTCATCGTAGGGAGCTTCGAGCGCTACGACGAAGCTACAGACTTCATGGAGGCTGCCAGATCCAAGGGATCCCCGGCGCAGATTCTCTGGCCCGAAGATGGCCAGCAGGGCAATTTCAGGATTTCCTTGTTTTCCTCAACTAATCGCCAGGAAGTAGAAGCTTTCAAAAGCCAGCTTCAGGCTAAGGGAATGAGATCCGGCTGGATTCTGGTCAGGTAACACATCCCACAGATCTCCCAGGCTTAGGGGATGTCTCAATGAGTTGTCAATTGATTGAGACATCCTTCTTCTTAATTCGTCACATATGGGCTATTTGTTCGATATTATGAATAATCAAAGAATCTGAGATTTTTCATTTATCTTTCTGTTTAAGATAGCAGCACATCCCATCGCACCTTCTCCCACGAACCAATGACAACCGACACAAATGAGACTTTCCATCAAACAACCTCTCGCTCTGTATGAAGCAGGCAGAAAAGATGTCAATGAGGACTATATCTACCCGATAAAAGGTCATGCCCATACAGATTCCCGGCTGTTCATCGTCTGTGATGGCGATCCCGGGACCAGCAGCAACCCAAAGGATAATGGGAGCACGGTGTCCCAGATGATTTCAACCGGAATCAGGAAGTATTTTGACCAGTTTGTGCAGAACTCTGATGCGGATATCGGCACCCTCACCAAAGCGATTAAGTATGGTCAGGATATTTTCGCTCAATACCTGTCAAAGGAGGAGCACCAGGCTTCTAAAGGGATGTCTGCCTCCATGGCACTGGTCCACTTCGGAACCACCAAGGTTACGGTCGCCTGGGTCGGGAATTGTCGGGTTTATCGGTATAACAACAATCTGAAACAGGTTGGTGGGTCCGAAACCTGGGAACAGGATTCTCCTAACCCTGATCCAGATGCCCGAATCATCGAGGATAACGATGTGAACATCCGGCACAGATATTACACCTACGAAGACTTGCATCCGGGAGATTTCTTCTTTCTGGGAACTAGCGGAATGGGTGCAGAAATTACCCAGGATTCACTCAAAACCATTTTCAGCAACTCCACCACGGCAGAGCCGGAACAGGTCATGGAGGAAATCCAAAAAGATATTGTTGCCGGACTGGCAG
>CAZLKP010000041.1:8828-11402 GCA_964560095.1 uncultured Bacteroidia bacterium | reverse complement strand
GGCAGAGGAGAATTACAGTTGCTATTTAATTCCTATCGGGCAAGCAGTAGCCAACGAAGTCGCTCCTTCAGCAAAACAAAAGCAACAGATAACTTCTGCATCTACGGAAAATAAACAACCCAGACAGGGGAAAGAAACCTTAGCCGGAAACAGCGACCCTGCCAGCAAGCGAATGGGATGGATCTTCGGCGGTGTCCTGGCCATCATTGTGATCCTGGTAATGATCGTCGCATTTCTGGAGCAGACCGACAAGCCGTTTCAATCCGTTTTGTCCAGGAGTGACACCCTTATCGAACAAGGAAAGCGAGCCTACCTCAATGAGGAATACCTGCGAGGGGACAGAAACTTCCAGCAGGCTCGCCAAACACTTGACAGCGCAGCGAGTCTTGCTGCTAATGATGAAGAAAGAACCTTAGTGGCGCTGAGGCAGGATGAAGTTAATGCTTATCTGGACCTGAGCCCGCAGATGGGTGACATTACCGATTATCCTCTTGATCAATTGACGGAAACTCCGGCTCAGTATATCAAAGAAGGATTTGAATTTCTGAACGAAGGCAATCAGCATGCAGCCCTGCAGGCATTCCAAAATGCCCGTAGAAAGCTTGATGCTAGCCCCGATCCTGAGATAGAATTCCCTTCTGAAGCAGTTGCGAGGGTATATACCCACGTGGCCTCCAAGCTCTTTGATCAGGCAGACAGAGATTGCAACCAGATACTGGCCTACTATCAGTCGGCATTTGATCTCTACACACCAGGGAGCGATACTTTACCCAATTGGTACGAAACCGCTCAGACAAATGCTATGAGTTGCCAGGCAGCGCTTGCCTCCGCAGAAAGCGATGGAAATGAAGGCGTTGCCAACCAGCGCTCAAGGGGTCTGGGGGATGTTTCGGCTCGCGAAGAAATCGAAAAGGCGGTCGGTCAGCCAATCGCCTCCAGTGACGAGCCTGCTTCCTCCAATCAGCGTCAGAACCAACCCAATGCTTCTACCCCTTCCGGAACCAACTCCCGGATAGTAACTACGCGGGGACCTAGGAACGAAACATCCCTGAATACAGCAGAACTGGCGGAGAAAAAACGTTTTCTCTCCGAAGGCAAGCGCCAGTATGTGGAAGCCAAGGAGAGCAACTCTCAATTTCTCTATCGCACGAGCCTGGAAAAACTGGAACAAGCTGGCTCAGCACTCGACGGTCCAGGGGCTTATCTTCTGGCTTACATGTACCACAGCGGTTTAGGAGCTCCAGAAAATAAACAAAAAGCCTTACAATATGCCCAGTTGTCGGCCCGCAAACACTGGGCAGCTGGAGAGTACTTGTACGGTCACCTTCTCCTTGCCCGACAAAACCGCGGAGATACTATCACCGCTATCAACTCTTTGAAAATGGCAGCCAATCAATACTATGCTGACGCGGTAAGACGGCTGCAGGCTCTGGGTATTCAGCCATGAGTTCACTCAGACGGGGTATAGGGTATTTGACCGGCATGGCACAAAACCTGATCAGGGTAATCGGGATTGGAGGCTCATGGCTCAATCCCTTACTTATCGCTCTGGTCATGATTGATGTGATTTCACGCTATATTTGGGGAGAATCAGCCGTGTGGGTGGCAGAACTAGAGTGGCACCTTTTCGCTATTGTCTTCCTGCTGGGTGCCTCCTACACCATGCAAAGTGATAAGCATGTCAGAGTGGATGTTTTTTATCAAAAATCATCTCCCACCGTTCAATCGGGGATTGATTTGGCTGGCCATGTTTTCTTGCTCATCCCTTTGTGTCTGTTTATGATTCCACCTGCCTGGGATTATTTCATCCAGTCCTGGCAAATTGGTGAAGGCTCCGGTGATCCCGGCGGGATTCCGGCTCTTTACCCAATCAAAGCTGTCATTCCGTTGTCATTCCTGCTGGTACTTATTCAGACCATCGCTCATGCCATTGATTTGTTGATGGGCATGGTATCTCCTGCTCACCCCAAAAGCAGTTGATATGGATCCCTCTCTGGCTTTGGTGTTATTTGGCCTGATTTTCATCTTGGTGCTGAGCGGATATCCGGTAGCATTTGTGCTGGGTGGGGTGTCATTGGTGTTTGGGCTATTTACACTGGATCCACACTTTCTGGCATTCATTCCCAGCCGCATCATGGGCATGATGTCCAATTACGTGTTAATGGCGGTGCCTTTGTTTGTCTTTATGGGCATCATCTTGGAGAAGTCAGGGCTAGCCAGCCGGATGCTTGGGACAATGGGCTTATTATTCGGCCGAATACCGGGAGGACTGGCTTTGTCCGTCATTATTGTCGGTGCTTTGCTCGCTGCTTCCACCGGAATCGTAGGGGCAACCGTGATCACCATGGGATTAATTTCCCTTCCCACGATGCTCCAGCGAGGTTATCAGCCAGAAATTGCTACAGGCACCATCGCCGCATCTGGTACATTGGGTCAAATCATTCCGCCTTCTGTTCTGCTGGTTTTACTGGGAAGTGTCCTGCAAGTGGATGTTGGTGTGTTGTTTAAAGCAGCCCTCATTCCCGGGGCTATGCTTGTTGGTCTCTACATGATCTTCATCATCGTCATTTCCTG
>CAZLKP010000041.1:0-8818 GCA_964560095.1 uncultured Bacteroidia bacterium | reverse complement strand
CGGCCGAGATGCTGGCCGGAAGGGACGACTTTTGCGCCCGGTACCTCGGGGCCTACCGGGGCGGCCTCCTGGAGGCTTCCTGATCGGGTTCCTCCCATCCCCAAAGCTGAGATCCGGGTGTTCTGGGAGCGCCCCCGCCTTGTCATCATTAAGGATATCTCATCGGCGTTTCTACTCCCAATGTTCCTGATTCTGGCAGTCTTGGGTTCCATTTTTGCGGGAATCGCTTCCCCGACTGAGGCAGCAGCGGTTGGCGCCTTTGGGGCTATGGTCCTCACATGGCTGAGGATTCGACGTCAGCATGAAAAGTCTTTCTGGAACATCCTGTCAGAGGTTTCCAGGGAAACCACACGCATCAGCTCCATGGTGTTTTTTATTATCATCGGTGCAGGGATTTTTTCACTTGTTTTCCGGCAGCTGGGCGGAGAACAGTATTTACTAGGGGCAGTTGAGGAATCCCAACTAAGCCCTGCCGGATTTTTGGCTCTGGTGATGTCTCTGATTTTTGTCGCGGGATTCTTTATCGATTTTATAGAAATCATATACATCTTTGTTCCTGTAGTCGCGCCCATATTTGCTACCATGATTCAGGGCGATAAAGGGATTTTCGCTCACACGATTGTAGGCAGCGACAATCATGGGTTGGTTTGGCTTGGTATTTTGATCGCCTTGAACCTACAAACGTCTTTTTTATCGCCGCCCTTCGGGTTTGCTTTATTTTACCTGAAGGGAGTGGCACCCCCTGAGATCAAAACAGGTACTCTCTACCGGGGAATCATTCCGTTTATTGTGATCCAGATCATTGTATTGGTCATTTGCATCTCCTTCCCTCAGTTGATCCTCAGTTGGTTATGATTCCGAGCGATTAAGATGCATTTTTGCCGTAGTATTTGTAGGGGGCTCAGGCTTGAAACAGATCAAAAGAGAAGATGAATTCAGAAGGACGAATTTTTCGGTTTACCACATTTGGAGAATCACACGGTGCGGGGATTGGGGTCGTCATTGACGGGGTGCCGTCCGGGGTGCTACTGGACAGGGCTTTCATTCAGAATGAACTGGATCGACGCAAACCTGGTACCAGCAAAATTACGACTCAACGAAAAGAAGCAGACGAATTTGAGCTGCTTTCGGGTCATTTTGAAGGAAAAACTACCGGAACACCTTTGGCTTTTTGGGTGCCCAACACCAATGCACGGTCCAAAGACTACGATAAAATTGCCTCATCCTTTAGGCCATCGCACGCCGATTATACTTATCAGGCCAAATACGGTTTTCGCGATTACCGGGGAGGGGGTCGATCCTCCGCCCGGGAAACAATCGGCAGGGTGATCGCCGGGGCAGTGGCCAAACTGATCCTGTCAGCCGTCACCAATATCCGGATCCATGCCTGGGTCCAGCAAATTCATACCATCCGGCTCGACAAGGCCCCTCAGTCTTTCGAATTATCCACTGAAGCCTGTCGGGCCGTGCGATGCCCAGACCCAGAAGTGGCGCAGCAGATGTATGACCGGATAGACGAAACCAGGAAGGCCGGCAATTCTGTTGGCGGAGTAATTGCCTGCCGGGCATCCGGGATGCCTCCCGGATTGGGAGAACCTATTTATGAAAAGCTGGATACCCGAATTGCTGCAGCCATGATGGGTATTAATGCCGTCAAAGGGGTCGAAATCGGTAGTGGTTTTGGTGGAACAGAGTTTTATGGTTCCGACCACAATGATTTATTTGTTAAAGAAGGCGATCAGGTCCGAACCCGCACCAATTACTCCGGAGGCATACAGGGAGGAATTTCAAATGGAGAAGATTTGACATTACGGATTGCATTCAAACCCACAGCCACCATCATGCAACCCATTGAGACCCTTGACGAACATGGCAACCCGATCACCCTGCCACCAAAAGGGCGGCACGACCCATGTGTGGTCCCAAGGGCCGTGCCGATTGTAGAAGCCATGTGTGCCACTGTACTGCTGGATTTGTTGCTCCTTCACAGATCCAAAACATTTTACAGTCTTTTTCCGTCTGACAAAAAGACTTCTGATGGCGATACCCCGTATTTCTTTCCATAGTTATGGGTATTACCTTTGTCAGGTATTGATGTAAGAAACGAATGAGTAGCGAACGCAATAAAAGTTATAAGCGCCTGGGGATTATTGCAGGGATTATCCTCCTGGCCCTGGTGATCGGGCAAATCATGGGTAGGCTGGATGACATTCTCGGGCTTTTGACCACCATTGGTCTAGTTTTGCTTGGGATCACCATTCTGGTCACCGTTCACGAACTGGGGCACTTCCTCACAGCCAAAGCATTCGGCATGCGGGTGGAGGCCTTTTCCATTGGCTTCCCTCCCAAATTATTCTCCTTCAAAAAAGGGGAAACAGAATACCAGATTGGTGCTACACCACTGGGAGGTTACGTCAAAATCTCAGGGATCATTGACGAGTCAATGGACACGGACCACCTCAGCGCAGAACCCGAATCATACGAGTTTCGTGCAAAACCCGTCTGGCAACGGTTGATCGTTATGACAGGTGGTGTCATTATGAATGTGATTCTCGCCGTGCTGATTTTTACCGGCATCAAGTACAGCTATCCCGAGATCAAGTTGCCGATGTCAGAGGTCAAATATGGGATCGACGTTTCGCCAAATGGAAACACGCTGGGCAATATTATCGGCTTTGAAACAGGCGATTCGCTGGTTTCTTTTAAAGGCGAGTCTTACAAATATTTCAACGAATATGAGGCGCAGAATAATCTGGTGGCTGATGAAGCTTGGTATGAAGTCATCCGTGATGGAGAGCGCGTACGACTCGATGTGCCCGGCAATGCTCAGAACTACTTTAACCACGATTCGATTTCTCCTCGTCTGTTTAGCCCTGATATGCCAGCCGTTTTGGATGTAGTCGATTCCCTTCGAGATCCGGAATCAGGTCAAGGTCTGGAAGCACTGCCAGCCTATCGGGCAGGGATGCAACCAGGAGATCAGGTGATTATGATCGACAGTATGCCAATCTTCCTGTTCAGCGAATTGCGAAATGCGCTGGCAGGAAAAGAAGCTCAGCCCATTGAGGTAATAGTCTTACGGGATGCTGATACTCTTTCCTTCAACTTTGACACCGACAGTTCAGGTAAAATGGGAGTAAATCCATTATTGGGCGAGTTCTTTCCCTTTGACACGGTCCACTACAGTTTTGGCCAGGCACTGGTCCAGGGGCCAAAAGATGCATTTAACGTACTGATTACCAATATTCGCGGGATAAGGAACCTCTTTCGGAAAGATGTAGATGCTTCCAAGTCCGTGATGGGACCTATTCAAATTGCCACGACCTATCGACGCGCTACAGAGGCTGGTGGACTAAGGGGTTTCTTGTCGCTCACCGGTATCTTAAGCATGGTTCTGGCCTTTGTAAATATTCTCCCTATCCCTGCGCTTGATGGTGGCCATGTACTTTTTCTCCTCATTGAAGGAGTCACTCGCAGAGAACCTTCGCCCAAAGTGCGCATCATCGCCCAGCAGGTTGGCATGATCTTTATTCTGGGTCTGATGCTGCTCATCATTTTCAATGATGTGTTTCAGGTGGCCAGCTAAGAGATTTTTTTTACCCGCAGTACTCCGCAGAAAATTCGCGTCTTTGGAGGGATGAAAGGTAGCATTAGCACGTTGATCACAGGAGCCTGCCTGCTGTTCTTGCCAAGCAGTTGTACCCCTCCACTGGAGGAATATGACCTATATCCGGACCTTACCTGGGGTGAATGGGAAGTCCTCTCGATTGACTTCTCCAGAGATGATGACGGGGACAGTTGCGACCTTGAGGACATTTTCATCTTCGGAAAAGATGGCCGTTTTGAGAGGTTGAGAGGTGCCTGCGCGGATACAGCTGACTTGGAAGTTACAGGTATCAGTTGGGAATTCAGACCTCGGCGTGATCAACTTCTTGTCAAGGAACGCTTCCGCATGGCCCGGGGCAGAGCCCGCGGAACTAGGTACAGGAGATTCGAAGCCGCCATTTCCAACGACACCTTATGGCTGGAGGAGTTGTGGGAAGAAGGAAATAACAGATATAGACTGGAAAGACGCTAACTAGGGTGCAAGGAAATTACGTTTTACCTCCGTGGGCTTTTTCCTAATTTCAGCGTGTATGAAAAGTATTTGTCGTGCTCATTTTCCTGTTGTATTCCTTACACTCTTCCTGACGCAGGCTGGTCTGCAGCAATCCAGCGCCCAGCCACTTCTATGGTCGGATGCTGGAATTCAACAGGGTCGGGGGGGAGCACCTTCTGTTCCTGATCTAAGAGCAAATGTGCCAGACACCCTCACCATCACAGCCACCAGTCCCTTTTTCGACGATTTTTCCTACACTTCTCCCCTACCCGATACCAATAAATGGTTCATTCCGTCGATAGATTTTAGGGTGCCAGGGATAGTGAGAAACAGCGCGGAAGATGCGCCTACACCGGGCACCCTTCGCTTCGATGGCTTACGGCGAAGCAATATTCCATACGAAACCCTCACGCTGCTCAGTGGCCCCACAGATCGCTTGGTTTCGCATTATCTGGATATTTCTGCCTGGGATCCGGGAGATAATGTCTGGCTGTACCTCTATCTGGAGCCGGGTGGCCTCTGCGAAGCTCCGGAAGCCAGGGATTCTCTCAATATCAACCTGATTACTCCTTTAGATACATTTCTGCTCGCTTCAGCAACCGGTGAGCAAACAACAGGATCGTGGCTCGCAATTCCGCTTGATCAGTCCGGATTTTTTACCCCTCTCAGTCAACTGGTCCTGGAGAGCTTTGGCTCCCAGAACGGCCTGCTGGATGTATGGCTGGTGGACTACCTCTATCTGGGGCCGGAGTGGAGCGGAGGCGTTACCAATCTGAATGAAAAAGGACCGGTAAGACTTCTTTCCAGTCCTGTGGAGCCTTACTTTCAACTGCCTCAAGTCGTATATCAACAGGGAAACAGCTGGCAGAAGATCCACGAAATCGCCGTCAAAAACAATTCCCTCGCTCCGTTTTCGGGAAGTCTTCATGCCGAATGGAGCAGCAGCCTGACTCCCCCAAATTCTCCCTATTTCTACGATGTGAACCTAAGCTTTGCAGCCAATTCTAGTGCCGCCACTTCAATTCCGGCTGCTGGAACCCAAAATCCCCAGCAGCCTGGCTCCTGGCATGTTATCAGCTATCTCAACAACAACAGTGACAGGTTTGCCGGAAATGATACCTTGCGTGTGGCCATCGGGATTGATTCTCTTATCGGTTACGACGACGGGATTCCCGATGGCACGTACGGACTGAACAAATCCCTGGGATTTGGTCTTCGGTTTGATCTTCCCGCTAGAGATACCATAGAAGCAGTGTGGATGAATTTTTCTCCCCTTGTCTATGCCAATCCTGTCAATGGAAAACTCACCTATCTCGACGGCAAAGTATTTCGGTTACGATTCTGGGACTTCCCCCACCCCGACAGCTTTTTCGTAGAGCAGGTAGCCGGAATGGAAGTAACATACGAGGAACAGAGTGGATATGTGAGGTTTCCGCTAGGGCAGCCGGTAGAGGTTCCCACCAAATTCTGGGTGGGCTTGCAGCAACTGGATGATGTGCCCATCGGGCTGGGATTTGATGCCAGTTACGATCGAGATGCCTGGTCCTACTGGGATTCTCTCGGTACCTGGACCAATACCAGTCTGAATGGTGTGCCGATGATCCGGCTGGAGGTAGCTTCAGGTAATGCAGGAGGGCCAGCTTCCATAGATTCGGATTCCAGAGCCTTCCGGCAGGTATCCATTCGACCCAATCCGGTAATTCGGGGAGAAAAGCTAACTGTTTCCGGGACAATGGGAACAATATCCTATCGTGCTGAACTAATCAGCCTCCAGGGCCAGGTTGTTGCCTCTATCGACTCTCAACAACCTGAAAACGAGATTTCTTTCCGATTTCCTGAAGAATTACCTGCTGGTTTATATCTTTGGCGCCATGAAGCTGAATTCAATGGTCAAACATCTATCTCTGTTGAGCGGTTGGTAGTCCATTGAAACAGACAAATCTACCTCAATGAAACTGGACATTTTATATTTCGCAGCCCACCCCGATGATGTTGAACTGGGTTGCGCGGGCACCATTTTGAAGCAAACATCTGAGGGAAAAAAAGTCGGCATTATTGACCTGACCAAAGGAGAGCTTGGCTCACGCGGAAATCCCGAACTACGAATGGAGGAAGCCCTACAGGCAGGCCAGGTGCTGAGCCTCTCGGTTCGACACAATCTCGGATTCCGTGATGGTTTCTTCGTAGATGACGAAGCCCACAGAATGGCTGTCATTCAAATGATCAGAAAGTACCGCCCGGATGTCGTCGTAGCCAACGTACCCGACGATCGTCACCCCGATCACGGGAGAGCATCCAAATTGGTGCGGGATGCCGCTTTTCTCTCCGGGCTTGTCAAAATTGAAACGGAACTGGATGAGGAAGAACAGGAAGCCTGGAGACCGAACAATGTATTCTACTACATCCAGGACTTCTATCATACCCCCAGCTTTGTGGTTGATATCACGGGATTGTGGGAGAAGAAAGTGCAAGCTGTGCTGGCCTTCAAATCTCAGTTTTTTTCCGGCGACTCAAACGACGAAGAACCACAAACCTATATTTCCTCTTCGGGATTCCTGAGCTTTCTGGAAGGAAGGGCCCGGAACATCGGCCATCTCGCCGGGTATGAGCTGGGAGAAGGATTTATCTCTGAAACTCCCATTGGTATCCAGGATATGACTAACCTTAGTATGGGCTGGTAGATAGCAGGGTATTAGAAGAAATTTTTTGTATTCCTCCGTTCCTCTAACATTAAAAAAACACACTCCCGCAACCGGGAGGGTGTTTCAGTTAAGAGAGAAGTTATCCTCTATTCAATCACCAGGCGCTGCAGGCTCACACTGTTTCCAGAGCGAAGCTCCACAATGTACATGGCTGCAGGTAGCCCGCTGAGATCAATTTCTGAGCGCAGGTATCCACCAATGGCATCAGCATCAGTAGCAAATACCTCTGATCCATTCAGCGAAAGCACACGAATCTTAGCATTGAAGCTGCTGAGTTCAGATGCTTCTACCGTGAAGCGACCACTATTGGGATTTGGATATACACTCATCAGAGGTCCAGCCACGATTTCCTCGTCGATATCCGTAACATCACCTGGATTGGCAATCAGATACCCGTAGTGATCCAGAGCTGTCCATCCTTTGGCCCAGAGATCTTGGGCATTTTTACCAAAAGCACCTTTGTAGGTAGTCTGGGTAAAGAACCCATCATTAGGTACCGTAGCAAGGTTGCTATACACTTCAAATGACTTGAATCGGGGATCAAGCTTTTGATCATCAGTGTAGGACAGGCCTTCAATAGCTGGGTCTGTGATATCATTGTTGCCGGGGAAGTATCCCTGAATATCAGAAATGGCAGCAGATACTGCCGTAGCAGAATCGGTCCAACCACCTTCGATAGGAGAAATAAACCACACAGCATTCGGGTCATTGCCAGCAATGTTCCAGAACACGTTGTTAGTCATATCCAAATCTCCGGCAACATAGCGATCATAGGAAGACTCCGGTACATTTGCATCGGCCTTGTACTCAATGGAAGCCCCCTTTTGAGACTCCATGAAAATGGAGTTATACACCTTGCCTCCTCCGTTTGCACGATAGTTAACTAGGAGGTTATTGTCACCGGCTGGCGCATTGCCAATCATGGTCAGGTTGTAAATAGTAGGAGAACCAAAAGGCGTTCCATCCTCGGGCGTGTCCGCGCCATCCCATTCTCCGCCGGAACCTCCATTGTCAGATGCCTGAATCACAAAAACATTCTGGATCTTACCAGTGTAGCCCTGGTCAAAATCCAGGCCATCATCATCGGCAAAAGCAATCACAATGTTTTTAAGGTTTACCGTACCGCCGAAGATTTCGATGCCGTCGTCAGCGGAAGCATAAGATTCGACAAACTCAATCACAGTCTTATTCCCTACACCCCCCAGAGAAAGGCCCTGGATTTCACTATTGGATGCCAACGCTACTCCGGTGTGCCGAATCGATACGTAGCGGAAGATACCACTGTCGTCGTCGTCTTCATTACCACCAAATGTTCCTACGGTAGCAGGGAGGGTAGAAGGAATTCCTTCAATCTGCTCAGAACCATTATTGGCCGTGTTGGTAGTCGCATCTCCAGTGATGATGACTCCGCCCCAAAGGCCCTGTGCCTCTTTATCTAGGAAGTCATCCGGATCGTTCACATCATCCAGAATAGAGGAGAAAATGATGGGCTGAGCAGCAGTGCCGTTGGCAATAATGTAGCCATCACGCTCAACAATGAGCGCTGAAGCATTTTCAAGTGCCCCGGTATCGGCCAATACGACAGTCCCTGCCTGGATAATGAGGGTATCACCGTTATCCACACGCACATAACCGTCAAGTACATAGACTGTGTTGGACTCCCAAGTCGCATTGCCAGTAGTACCGGAAACGATGACAGTATCGGTTGGAATTGTCAGGTCAGCAGGAGAGGCTACCAGATATCCATAGTGATCCAACGCAGTCCAGCCCTTCGCCCAAAGGTCAGATCCCTGTGGGCCAAATGCACCTTTATAAGAAGTCTGAGTGAAGAAGCCATCGTTGGGTACTGTCTTCACGTTACTGTTGGCACGCAAGCCCGAAAACCGAGGGTCAAGCGTCTGATCATCTGAATAAGACAGACCTGAGATTTCAGGATTGGCAATATCATTGTTGGGAGGGAAATATCCCTGAATATCAGAAATGGCAGCAGATACTGCCGTAGCAGAATCGGTCCAAC
>CAZLKP010000040.1:7463-18754 GCA_964560095.1 uncultured Bacteroidia bacterium | reverse complement strand
CTGACTTCTCAAAGTATGCTCGACAAACAAGGAATCGCCAAACGAATCGCTCAGGAACTCCAAAACGGCTGGTATGTCAATCTCGGCATCGGCATCCCCACGCTGGTCGCCAATTACATCCCGAAAGGCATTAGCGTCGAATTTCAGTCTGAAAATGGCATCCTGGGAATGGGGCCGTTCCCCTATGAGGGCGAAGAAGATGCTGATATGATCAATGCTGGCAAGCAAACCGTCACCCTCAAGGCTGGTGCTTCTATCTTCGACTCTGCCACAAGTTTTGCCATGATTCGCGGTCGCCACATTCAACTCACGGTGCTCGGGGCTATGGAAGTATCCCAAAACGGCGATATCGCCAACTGGAAGATCCCTGGCCGCATGGTCAAAGGCATGGGCGGAGCCATGGACCTGGTGGCATCTGCCGAAAATATCATCGTCGCTATGATGCACACCAACAAACGCGGCGAATCCAAACTGTTAAAAAGCTGCACACTACCACTCACGGGGGTGGCCTGTGTGAAGAAAATCGTGACCAACATGGCAGTGCTGGATGTGCGGGACGGAAAGTTTTATCTACTGGAGCGGGCGCCAGGTGTGTCAGTAGAGGATATTATCTCAACCACAGAGGGCGATCTGGTGGTGCCAGAGACGGTGCCGGAAATGGTGATCTAGCTGAAGCTGATCGATTTTTTATCTCCTCCAGCCAGTTTATATCCCAGCCAGGCCATGGGGATATACGCCATGAGTAAATCACCTCCAATAAACCAGACAGGTAGAGGGATCGAAAACGCATTGACAATACCGGCGACCAGCATGACTCCACCAATAATCAGGGCTACTTTCAGGTGCTGATTGGCACACATCTTCACAGCCATCCACGCTGCCAGCAGCGTGCCTGCCGCGTGGGCCAGAAAGGGAAAAATAAAGTGTTTGGGCTCAAACAGATCTGCATGGGCAATGATGCTATCCAAGTCGGTAGGATCCACACCAGCAGGGGGAGGGATAATGCTGCTGCCCTGCATCACAAGAATCATATTGGCAAACATCCCGATAATGATGCCGCCGATGATGGCGAGAATATTTCGAAGAATAGGAGACATGAGCGCGATTTGTTGATCTGAAAGATGTCGATATTGTCCGCAGTATCAAACTGTAAACAACAAAAAAGGGAGCGCCGACCAGCACCCCCTTCCTGCATATAAGTTTCTTCTTACCTCTTAATCCATCGAAGGGTACCCCGGCCATCCTGCGTTTGCACATGGATCAGATAGGTTCCGCTGGGGAGCTCTCCAGTCTTCACGACAAGCTCCTGTCGGTTACCCTCACTGGCCATCAGAATTCTCCCTGTCAGATCTGAAACTTCCACCTGTTGGATGGCTGAAGCTGCTGAAACGGTCAGATGATCCGTACCCGGATTGGGATACAGACTCAACCCTAAATCTGCGATTTCGCCAAACAGATTGTCGGTTTCTGTAATGGTTATCATCAGGGTGTCGGCATCGACAACCTGCCCGTCAATGGCTACACTGGCAACCACCTCAATCGTTTCATCTCCCTCGATGTCATTATCGTCAATGATGTCAACAGAGCCATTGAACATCATGCTTTCTCCACATCCTGCTTCGGTAGAGGAGAATGGCGAAAGGGTAAAGTCAGTGCCATCTGTCGCGGAAGAACCCCCACCAACAGAAAGGCTGATGGTTGCTGAATCTGGCACCAGATTAGCCAGAGTAAACCCAAACGAATACGTGCCGGCCCCTTCGTCCAACTGATCAGAGGCCAGGTCAAAGGAAGCAGATGGCTCCGGAAGATCAATCACATCGGCCACAGATCTCGGGAACAACTGATAGCCTGAGGTGAAGGGCGAGGAGCTATCAAACTGTCCACCAATTCCTGATACCTCAAACCAGCCATTTGGTACAGGACTTCCGTCCACATTGGTTTCTTTGTCAATGCGGATCACCAGGGTGTCCGATCCGGTTGTGACATCGAGGTTGGCGTTGCTGCCGTCTGCTGGCCAGTCGCCTGGTGTCAGGAGCTTCACGCACGACAAACGAACCAATTCATTTTCAGTACCCTCATCTAGCGTAGTTACTATTGCCGGCTGTTTCAGCGGAAGCCCCTGAGCCATGACAAACAAGGTATCCGGGACAATCTCTGCCAGTCCGTTAAACTGATCAATTTCTCCGTATACGATCAGGCTGTCTCCTTCATTCACGGCATAGTTGGCGATCGGCCCAAACGAAAACACCTGGATGCCTCCCGTACCGTCAATCAGAGCAAACTGCAGGCCACTGGTGGATAAATTGACGCCATACACAATGCCGCGAACCTGACATACAACACCCAGGGAGTCCAGGACTCCGTCTCCGTCCACTGTGGTGACAGTCGCGATGTCATACAATGGCGGGTCATTATCGGCAATCTGGATGCTCACGGAATCTGTGCCAGTGATCACTGCCCCGTTGGTAGGATTGACGAGTCGCAGCTTGATTTCTTCCACAGGCTCATCATCAAAATCATCAATGATGGTCACAGACACCTGCTGATTGACAGCGCTGATAGGCGGAAATGTCACCGTGGCTGTTCCGAGGGTAAAGTCGTCATTTTCGGTGGCAGAGGAAGTCTCCAGAATGACATCTACCGATGTTGCCTGCAGGTTGGGATTGGTGATTTCCACATCCACTGTGATGATACCGGCATCCTCTTCTACAGGCAGGGATGCTGTCGCAAACTGAAGGGTAGGGTTGGTGTCATCATCGACGATGAAGACAGTCAGGGTATCGTTGGGCCCCAACTGAGCGGGGAAGGACGGATTCGACAGAATCAGTTGAAAGGACTCCTGACCCTCGATGTTCAGATCATTGATGATGTTGAGAGGGATGGCAAGAGAATCACCGGATCCACCAGGAAAGCTAAAGGGAAGTGGGTTGGAGAAGGAAATGGAATAATCCAGCCCTGACTGGGCCGTTCCGTCCACTACAGTGACCTGAACAGTTGTAGCGCTGGAGAGTGGATTGTCGATATCCAAGAATACGTTGAAGGAGCCGGTATCTTCGGCGACCGTGACCTGAGACTCGACAAACTCAATGGTTGGGGAAATGGGATCAGAGAAATTAGCCCGAACAAGGAGCACCACCTGATTGGTAGCCGATTGCCAGGCACCACCTCCGATATTATTTGCTTTGAACCAAAGATTTCCGGGTTCGAAGATACCTCCCGTGACACTTAATCCGATATTACTCCCATCTTCCCTCACTGCAATAACAAATTCTCCTGGATTCAGGGACAAACCAAAAGGCTGGTTTGTAACCGGGAGGGTGATAAAGACGCCGTTGGCAGCATCGTTGGGAGTGAATGTATAGCTAGTCGTGGAGGCCAGTAAGGTACTGGGAGCGCCGGTAATGGCGTTGACGCTGTAAATATCAAAGGCTGTTGTCTCTCCAGAGGGCGGGGATCCAAAGAACGCACTCACGGACGTGAGGCGATCGGTTGTTGGCAAGGAAAAATTGGTTGCCAGGGCTGCATTCTGCCCTGCTCCGGCTCCCACTCCAAAATTGCCGATAATCGGTCCCTGATCCCTGGCTAAAGTGGAGTCGTTGACTTCCAGAACAAAAAATGCAGAGTCATTTGAGAGATTTTCATCCTGCTGGCTTCCGGTGGAGGTCGCCAACTCAACTAGGTAAAGCCCGGTATCCTGAGGAGTCCATGATCCCACGTTGAAGGATTGTATGGATCCGCTGGACATGGGCTGTCTGAAAACAAGGTAGCTCCGGTTCCTATATTAGATACCTCGGCTTTCAATCGTGCCGACAGCAAGGTGAGGGTTCCGGCACTCAGAACATCGGCATCATAGGAAATGGGTTGGGCCTGCACGAGTGGAATGGCAGAGAAGCCAGGGATGGGAGCTGCAGATTGAATCTGGGCATCCACCAGCAACGGGACGAAATCCAGTTCATACCCAAATAACACATTGGGAGTGCCCTGCGCCAGCCCGCCTATTGTATTTTCTCCTGCCACTAGGCCGCTGGTGATAAATAGACCTCCGGCCAGGGCTCCGTTGAGGCCCAGATCACTGGCAACATTAAAGCTTACCCCTGTAAACGTGCCTCCTGGCAGCTCCAACTGAGAAATGATGGCGTTTGAGGGAGAGGTAGGTTGTTCAAATACCCAAAGGTAAGGGCCACCGGCACTGATCCCGTCATAAGCGGCTCCATACATACCGGTCCTACCATGCGTTGCTTGTGGGATGGTGCTAAGGGTCGCCCCTGTTTTACTTAATACCGCGATGTCTGAGGTGAAGTTACCGATGTAAAACCCCCCGTTCCCACTGTCCAGCGTCGGATCATACGTGAGAAATCGTGACCCGATGGTTGCTCCGGCGCCAGTAATGGTGATGGTACTGACCACCGTCTTTGTCGTGGCGTTTACTTCCGTGATGGTAGCATTGGCTGTACCCAAAAACAGATTGTTTCCGTCACTGGTGATGGACCGAACGCCAGCAACGCCGGGGATCGTGAATATTTCGATCAGGCTGCCCACAGAATCCAGCCGGGCGAGGGTATCAGAGTTCCATTTTGACACCCAAAACTCCGTCCCGGTCCAGAATGCACCGGCATTGGAGAAATAGTTCACGGAATCGGACACGGAATATTCAAACTGAAGATCCCACTGAGCCTCCGGGAGAATAACCGGCGTTGCGGGCTCATTCATTGTTCCCTCTGGAGCATTCAGCCCTTCTGCATGAACAGGTGGCGCGGAAGGAAGAAAGTCAATGATATTAATAGATTGGTCTGCCTGTTGTCCATAGGCCAACGAGCTGACCATCATAAATAAAGAAAGGAGATAGCTTACCCTTTTCCAATTCAGGAAAGTGTTTTTAGACATGATTAGTTTGGTATAGGTGTAATAGGTAAGGAAATAATTCTGATGTCCGTATCAATCTACACAAAACACCTGACTTGGAATATCATAATACCTATTTTTCAAATCAGGGGCAGCTGCTGAAATTTCTCTCCCAGAATGGCCTCGTCATTCACGCCAAGCCAGCGGTCCAGCAGGGTCGCGTACACCCGCCGAAAGTCGATGGTCCATCTCAGGTCACCATCGTCGAGGTTGCTCAGGTCGGGGGAATCATTTAGGATTCCGGGCCTGCGAAGGTCTCCCCCCAGCAGCCAGAGATTGTTGGCTTTGCCGTGATCTGTCCCGCCACCGGCATTGTCATGGGCTCGCCTGCCAAACTCGGAAAACGTCACCACCAGGGTGTTTTTCCACTGATCCTGCTGCCTGAGGGTGTTCCGAAAGGCTGTTACTGCTTCGGCATATTGTTGCAGCAGGCGCTGCTGGGTATTGTTTTGTCTCACGTGGGTGTCAAATCCGGTCATCGAAACATAATACAGCGATGTCTCTGACCCAGCAAGAATCAATCTGGCCACCAGTTGCAGTTGTTGCCCCAGATCATGGAATGGAAATCCAGCCGGATTGGGTGCACGGTTCACCTGCTCGAGCAAGTAGGAAGCCGAATTCATCGCGCCAGCCAGGGTTTTGTACAGATAGGCTACATCCCCCTCCCCAACACCCGGCTCGAAAGCTGCCGTAGCCTGCAGATAGGGATCGCGGGCACTTCGGGCCAGGGCCTCCGGGTTTCGCATGGCCAAACCGGTTTCCTGCTGGCCTTTCATGGCCAGGCTCAGGCTGTCGTCAGTTTCGATGGCCCGATGAGGTACGGCACATCCCGTGCAGGCATGGTCCAGATAACGGCCAATCCACCCAGTATTGAGATAATCATCTCCTGAAGAGCCGGAATGCCAGATGTCCATGGAACGAAAATGGGACCGGTTCGGATTGGGGTAACCGACAGTGTTGAGAATGCTCATTTCGCCTTCTCCGTATAGTCCTTCCATGGGTTCCAGAGCAGGATGAAGCCCCTGCATATCTGTGAGACGAATCACATCGCGCTCAGCCACCCCTATGCGGTTTCGAAGCTGATAGTAACGATCGTCTCCATAGGGAATGATGGTATTCAGTCCGTCATTGCCGCCAGACAGCTGGATCACTACCAGGCGTTTCCCTTCGAAATCGTGGCGGTGCTCAGCAAATCCTTGCAGAAATGCCGGCATCATTGCTGCTGCGGAAGCCAGGGAAGTATATTTCAGAAAATCGCGTCTGCTTGACATGGATAGTTGGGTGAGGGTTAAAGGGGGAAAAGTAAACAGGTGGAGCTACAGTCTCGGTTCTCGCCTCCCTAACACATTTGAAACTCTGGCGTGGAAACCATAGCAATGGCTTTTTGCTGGAATGGGTCATCCGGGTAGGTAGGGCCCCGCAAGGCTGCCGTGAGTGTCTGGAGCGGTTGTCGAAGGGGAGTGGACAAGAGATAAGCCTCCATCTCACCTGCAGATACTTCCGCCCGGATCGTCTCCCACCCAACAGTGGTCTCAAGTCTGCGGGCATTTCTGTCGAGGCGGAAGGGCTCTTCATTCCCTGCAAAGGCCTGTTTAGCCCGAAAATCAAATTCCGCTCTGGCCAGCAAAAAGCGGGGCAGCATGAGACGAAACATCAGGCTGCTGCCATCGATCCACGCGCGGCCATCGGGCCAGCCGGCAATATTGGGGGGCTGAAAAAGGGTTTGCCCCAATACTTTCTGCACCACGATAATTCCTTTTTGTTCGGCAAAGCTCAGGTCAAACTTCCGAATCAAAGACACCAGATATTCCACTGGCGATTTGATGCGTGCGCCGATATTTCGCTCCTCATAAAAATGATTGGAATGGAACATCGTGATGAGCAATCCGGCGATATCATAATCCGATTCGTAGAGCACTTCTGACCATGCTGCCACGACCTCCTCATCGACTTCCGGATGAACCAGATAACGGTAGAGTTTTTCCGTAAGGTAGCGGGCTGTCTGCCGCTGCTCCAGGACGATATGGAGGATGTCTTCTCCGGAAAAATTACCTCTTCGGCCCAGAAATTCCTTCGTGCCCGTATCGTGCCGCTGCCTTCGAAAGACAAATTCTCCTAGCAAGTTGAAGCCCCAACCGGTAAACGCGCGTGCTGCCTCGTGAATGTCCCGCTCGCTGTAATGGCCTCGACCCAGCGTAAACAGCTCCAGCAATTCGCGGGCGAAGTTTTCGTTGGGCTGTTCCTTCACATTTTGCTGGTTGTTGAGAAAACTCAGCATCCCCGGATCTTTGGAAATAGCAAACAGCAGATCCCGAAAGGAGCCCAGGGCGTGTTTGCGAAGGGTATTATTCTGGGTTTCGGTAAACAGGATAGTCGGAAAGCGACAGGCGAAATGATCGTGCCAGAACAACGTCATTTTTTCCCGCATCATGCCCTTCCCAGCGCTCATGCGGTCGATCCAGCGCACATTCTGCTGCATCATCAGGCGCACATTCTCTTTTCTTTCCCGTTGGCGTTGGGCCTGTGTCATCATGCGTCGGGAGCCTGGCCCGGGGATTTCTGCGCCCGACTCATCAAGGGGAATGATCTCTTCCGAATCTGACAGCAGCCAGGCTGTCCATTCGGCAGCATTGTACTGGGTTCGATGGTGCCACAACCAGGGAGATACCCCAAATCCGGCCCTGTTCATCAAATGGACAAAGTGTTTCGTTTCCATGTTCATCACTCTGAGCCTTTGACAGGAAACACCCACGGAGGTTTAATGGTCAGAGGTGCCAGCGAATATCTGTTCGGGTTTTCATCAGCTCAAAAAGACTCCGGTTGAGGGGGTTTCCTTCCAGATAGACGTCCTGAAGTTGAGAAAGGCTGGAGAGATCAGGGATGTCTTCCAATTCACAGAAACGCAGATCCAGAGACTGGAGCCTGGGAAAGCGGCGGATGTCGGGAAAGCGATGCAGGGAGCAGAATGTCACAGAAAGCTCTTCCAGCTCGGGCGCATCGGGCAAAACCAGTTCGTGCACAGAATGGCCTTTGGTGACCGAAAGGCTATGAAGGTGGGGGATGTGGGGAATTGAAACTTCATGGCGGCACCTGCTCAGGTGCAGGGTCAGGTTGCGAAGAGAGGGCGTGTGCTCCAGAGCGAAAATGCGCGAGGGAGAAGTTGGCTGAAAGGCTAGCAACTCCAGATGGGGAAGATCCTGCAACCATGCCCAGTCTGCAACGGCCAGTCCGGTGGCATATACCTGTCGGAGAGACCGAATCTCATGCAAAGGAGCCAGATTATACAGCCGCTTGTTGCCTGAAATCACGAGGATTTCCAACTCTCGCCCCTGCAACCCGTCGAGGGATTGAAGCAAATTGTGGGCAAGATTCAGGGTAGTGAGGGCAGGCCATTCGGGCATGTATTGAAGGTTCTGGAGCTGATTCAGGGAAAGATCCAGGTGGCTGAGACTGGGCAGATCAGGCGCATGCTCAAAGTTTTCAAAGTCATTGTCGGTCAATTCCAGATTTCGCAACAGAGGAAGTGAAGGTAGCCCCTTCCAGGAATAGATGTGTTGACCGGCAACTGAAAGGTCCTGCAGTTGGTTGAAGCCTCCTAATCCCCCAAAATGGTCCACCGGTTCTAGCCCCAGCTCTGACAAATATCTGGCATCAAGATCGAGTCCTTCGACCTGATGGGGAAAAATGTCCCGGAGAATATTCTTGATCAGTTGTTCCAACTTGCTGGGGTTCTTTTAGTCCTTGGGTAAGGTGTGAGATTCGAACCAGAAGGACAACCTCATTTTTGTTCTGAATGAAAATTTCCGACCTTCCTACATACCAATTTATCAGGCCATGAACTTCGAAGAACAAAAATCCCGCTTTGATATCCACGAATATGAGGTCGGGGAGGATGATAGTCGCCTAGATCCGGAAGCTCCGGTGAAAAGCCCTGAGAAAGAATACGTTTTGGAGACTCAGCGTGAGCGCAAACGGAGATTACGTGGGAAGAAAAAGAAAGAGGAAGACTACAAAGGCCTTTTCTTCGTGGCCGCTTGTTGTTTCGGCGTGGGCGGTTTCTTCCTGTTTGGCCACCTGGCCTCTATCTTTATCGGTACCGGTGTGGGCTTCTTGCTAATGGTGGATCCCATTTATGAAAAAATCATGTCGGCCTTCAAATCATAATGATCGGCCAGCATGAAGGAGCTAAACGACACAATACCGTGGTTCAGCTCAAAGACGAAAGGATCTGTTTTAGGAACAGATGGGCTATACATCCAGTGCTGGTCAGGCTGAGAGGCCAGCCATGCAATTTTATCCCAACATGTTGGAAAAACAGAACAACTCTCCTATTACTGGGATAGCCTCTGGCGAGCGCTTTCACAATGGATCAGAAAGAACCGATGTAACTTCCCTGCTTATCGTATCGCCACTCGGTGGAGCCTATCCTGACGAAGAAATAGCTGCCGGAAAAGGCATCGTGATGGCCGATGCTGCTCGGTTCGCGCTGCCCGTATCTACGGCGGAGGTGGATCTGGGCTGTTTGAGGTAGTTGGTCCCTGGAAATAAAATTCTCCGTATAAAGCCAATCACCATAGCTATCGTAATGGGCCTCCGTAGGCATTTGATTCCACTCAAAGACAGCAATAAACCCGCCACCGGGCCGTGATTCCCACCGGAGATTCGCTGCCTGCTGGTAATCTCGTTCAAACGAAGCAACCAGTTCATTTGGAACGCCTCCACGTTCCAGACGTTCCTGAGCAGACATAACACCAAAACAACCAATGAGGAGAAAGAAAAACAAAAAGCGGTTCATGACAAGGAATTCGAGCTAAGGGAAAGCCAAGTTAGACAATATTCCAATAATTCCAATTTGGTATAATTTCATTTCTAAGATCATATCTCATGATCGGTTTCAGGGGCACGATCTTTGACCCTGATACATTACTTGGATCCTACATTCACTGCTATACAGATGCTACGTTTTTCTGTTATTTTTCTGTTCTGCAACCTGTTTTCAGTTGCCTGTCTTGAAGCTCAGCAAGCCTCCTCATTCTCAGATTCATTTGACGACAACCGGCATGCCTGGCCCATCATCGAAGAGCCCGCCATGAGATCCTGGATGGAAGAAAATAGCTATCACATGGAAGGAAAGTCCAGAGCCCTGCCTTTTTTTGCTCCTCGTCCGTTTTCTGCCCTGGATCGAGATTCTTTCGAAATGAGCGTCACCATTACGCAGTTGTCAGGCAAACGAAATATGGGATATGGTCTCTGCTGGGGTGCCCGCGCAGACCGTCGCGACTGCTATGTGTTCCTCATCAGTTCCAATCAGAAATATACCATCCTCCGGATGGAACGGGGGGGCTACCATCAATTGCAACCCTGGACCGAGACCGATATCGTTCTCAGCAAAAAAAAGCCCAATACACTCACCGTCAGAAGAGAAGGCGATTCCTTTCTCTATTTCATCAACGATCAACGCGTTTTTGTCGGTGCGGCTGATCCTCTGATGGGCAGCCTCGCAGGAATGATCCTTCATGGGAAAATGGAGCTGAAAATTGATGATTTCATGTTGTTTCCTGCCTCCCAACCATGAATGAATTCCAAGTTCTCAGTATCTTCCAGCCATGGTACTGCGAACAATCGGATGGATATGCTTGTCGTTTCTGTGCGTTGGCATCGCTTCGGCACAGTTGCCAAATCAGGTGTCAGAACAATTTCAGCCTCTGGACGACCTGTGGATCTGGCCGGAAGCCATCGACAGGATATCATCGGAAAAAGGCGTCCTGCTCAATCACCCCACGTTCCGAAAAAGTGAGCTACTCAGGGAATGCCTGCTTCGGCAGGATGATGACTTCAATCTGTCGGCCACCATCCTGGCAGAGGCCAGAGATCCGGACATGGCGTTTGGAATTGTGTATGGAAAAAGCAGGGATGGAAAGTGGCAGATCGAATTTCTGATTCGTCCGGGTGGTTCTTTCTGTCTTCGTCTCACAGAGGATGGGGTATCCAGGCTGTTGATTCCGTGGCGCTCTTCCCGGCGGGTGAAGCTCCGGGGCAATCCGCTTACACTCGAAATCCATAGAAGAATCCGACGGCTGTACTTGCTGGTGGATGGCAAAGAAATCGCTGATGTACGTACCCCGCTGATTCACGGCAAACAACACGGGGTGGTCATCGAAGGGATCGGGTCGATTGATATTCACGCGTTTAGCATTGCCCGGAAAGACCATGAGCTTACCCGTGCCGGTGGTCGCTTTTACAACCCGGTCAAACGCCCCCTCGACACGACGGTCAACGATTCATTCTTTGATGAAACAGCGCCCATCCTGGGACCAGACCGGCACAGTCTGTACTTCTCCAGAGGGCCAGCAGGAGATCTGTCCAGCGCAGAACTGTTTCGAAGCCGC
>CAZLKP010000040.1:6366-7453 GCA_964560095.1 uncultured Bacteroidia bacterium | reverse complement strand
CGGCATGGTCACACTGCGGCTGAAGTCACCCCAGAAACATTCCTGCAGATAGTAACAACCACCTCAGCAGGGAAGGCGATGAAGATGTATGCTTCCGGACACGATACCCTCTGGAAAGATCTGCTGTCGCAGGTCGGCCCACTTCCCGGCCAGCCCGAAGGGGCCGTCACTCTCTGGCAATCTCAAGCCGGGGATATTTTGGTCTTTTCTGCGGAGCTGAATAAGGGATTTGGCGGTCAGGATTTGTACGTTTCTTTCCGGGCCGACGAGGGCAACTGGTCCCGACCGTCCAACCTGGGGGCAGATATCAACACCTTTGCCGATGAGTTTGCTCCCTGGATGTCGGAAGATGGGAAAACGCTGTTTTTTGCCAGTGGAGGCCATCCGGGCTATGGGGGGTGGGATATCTACCGCACCAAGCGGATCAACGAAGCCTGGAACAAATGGACTACACCCGAAAACCTCGGGCCTCGCATCAATACCCGCTTTGACGAGGGGTGGTTCTATTATTGGGAGGAAGACCGCGCGTATATGGCCGGGCAGGACAGCCTCCACGGAGACTTTGATTTGTACGGGCTTCGCCTTCCGATGGACCCCCGTGAGCGCCCGGTCGTTCGGTTTTCTGGCAAGATTGTGAATCAGAAAACCCAGGAACCACTGGCTGGTAATCTGGTCCTTCGAGCCATTACCGGCGATTCCCTTTTCCGGACACTCCCGGCTAGGAATGCCGGAAGCGGATATCAGGCTTACGTCGGCTTTGAACGAGCTTATCAACTCTATGGGATTGTATCCGGCTATTTCCCCGTTACCGACACCCTGGATCTCAGGGCTGTGGATCGGTATCGAGATGTTCGGCAGGATGTGTATGTGCTTCCGTTAAAAGTGGGCGAAACGATTCGCCTGAACAAGGTGTATTTTGTGCGGGCCAGTCCGGAGTTGCTTGAAGAAAGCTTCGACGAGCTCGACCGGCTGGTAGCCATCTTGAAGGCCATTCCAACCCTGCGGATTCAGATCCAGGGGCACACAGATGATCTCGGGAATCCCGGTGAGCTACAAATTTTGTCCGAAATGCGCGCAGAAGCAGTCA
>CAZLKP010000040.1:0-6356 GCA_964560095.1 uncultured Bacteroidia bacterium | reverse complement strand
ACACCATGGCATCGACGAATCCCGCCTCAGCTCCATTGGCTTTGGGGATACCCGGCCAGTAGCCGACAACCGAAACCCCGAAACACGGCCTCTCAACCGCCGTGTGGAGTTTGAGATCCTGGGTCGATGACCAGGATTGGTTGCATAATAAGCTGATAAATTTGGGAAAATTCAGTGGGCTGCCACACCAAAGGAGCCTCCTCTCCGTATGGTAAAGCGTGATAGCCATTTTTCAACGCCAACTGAAAGCCGCCCTCCCCATCTCTCTGGCCAATAAATGGTTCGCCTTCGGTCTCGTGCTCGTGATCGTGGGAATTCCTTTGTCCAGAGCCGCCCTCTCAATCGGAGTGGTTTGGCTGAGCCTGGGAGTTTTTCTTCCCGGTGAATCCATGCGCCGTCTGCCCGTCTGGTTGTGGATGGGGTTGGCCCTTTTTGGATTGTATTTGCTGGGCATGCTCTACAGTTCTGATCCGGAAACCGGATTGGGAGATTTGTGGCAGAAATTGCCGCTGATCACGGTGCCACTGGCTTTGTTCAGAGCAGAAAAGCTCCCCGCGCGCACCGTTCGCGGCCTCCTTTGGCTGGTCGTCCTTACGGCCTGCATGTCGGTGTTGGCGATGCTTGGCATCGCCTTGTGGCACAGTGTGGAGGAAGGATTACATCTGGCCCTTATTGGTGACTGTGCCTTCGGAGGTACCTGCAGCCAGCCGATTGTATGGGAGTCTTCAATGGACTGGCTGTCCTATTCGAAACTGGCGGGCACGATCAACCAGCATCCCACCTTTTTGTCTATGTATCTGATGGCTGGCTTTCTGGCCATCGTTTGGCTGTGGGAAGATGCGAGGAAACGATCCGAGCCTTTTTCGCATTGGGTGATGGCCTTATTTACCGGATTGATATTCCTGGCGATTGCGCTTCTGGCTTCGAGAATGCAGCAGGGCATTTTTGTATTGGTGCTGGGCGTGCTGGGAATCGGATTCCTCCGGGGACGAATGAGCAGAAAAGAGCTCCTGATTCCTGGAATGGCGGTAGTGTTGGTGTTTGCAGGTAGCCTCACTCTCATGCCAGAGAGCCGAGACAGGGTGGCGCAGATCTTTACCCAAAAGGAAAAGCCACAGTCCGTCGGCGAATGGACCGGGATCACCGTGCGACGGGAAGTCTGGAAATCCGGATGGAATCTCATGGGCACGGTTTGGGCCACCGGTGTGGGCACCGGCGATTATCGAGATGCCCTCACAAGTCAATATTTGGCTGATGGGTTTCAGTATGGCTACAAGCGGGAATTAGATGCACATAACCAATACCTGGCCACTGCGGTAGCCCTGGGGCTCCCAGGCCTGCTGCTGCTTTTGCTATGGTTGGGAAGTCAGATGCTGACGGCCGTGCGGGAAGGTAATCATCCCTGGTTGCTATGGACAGCGATTTTTGTGCTGGGCTGCGTGGCAGAGACCCTGTTGGGCCGCCAGATTGGCGTGGCAGCAATCGCTGTTATTGGCCCCTTTTTGGCGTTCCATTTGCCGAAGGCGGGTATAGTTCCGGGCGGAGAAAAGGAACAAGCGCCATGATCAGGGCAGGCTCGTAAAGCGTCTTCCGGGTGATCAGGTCGCCCGTGAGCAAGCCAATGGCACCATTGGCCTGCTTAGAGTTGGCGCTTCCAAAGACGATGTCATCGGCTTCGCCAAGCTCCATACCGCTTTTGACCAGATCGGCAATTTTGGGTGGCAGCATAAAGCCAGCCGATCGGCTCAGGCCGCTTTTCTGTTCATTCTCCACCACCATCCAGGCAAAGGCTTCGAGCATCCCCTCTGTTTCCATGATGCCGCCTTCAACCCCAACCCAGAAGTCCGCCATCGGTCTTTTTATTTTGGCATTTTTAACTCGGTTGTTGGCCCCCAGCAGGGTTTCTTCATCGCTCATGGGCTGGTCGGATACCTCTGAAGGCACAGAGATGCCTTCGAATGAGAAAGTCTGCGCTGGAAAGACCTGCCCAAAGGCAGATTCGACAGCGGTGATTTTTACCGGGTTTTGGGAGGAGATGATGACGCGCATGGGGCAATGATACGGTATTCTGCCTGCCCAATCCACAGAGGTGCTGTCCTTTTGGATCAGGAGGCCCCGGCAGCCGCCGCTGCCAATAAGGCCAGAAGGGACAGGAGGGTGATAAGGGCTTCTGATGATGATTCGTCCTCTGAACGAAGAGTGTAAAACATTGCCATCTGTCGTTCCTGATTGATGGTCTGCTGCATCTGTTGGAAGTCTCCCTCATTCATGACATACGATTCTGATACCACAAAGTGGTCATCAACATAATGGGTTTCACCTTCGACGATATAGCATAGATAGTGTCGAAAATGGTGGGGGTCTTTGAACACCATTTGCATGGGTTCAGAAAACTGGGTTGCCGTAGGGCGCAACACAGGTACGGCCGGGTCAAACTTCCGGAAAATGATTTCTGAATTGGGCGCAATAAAAACGGTAGCGTGATCGAATTGGGTAACCGCATGGCCACGTTCGGCATAAAAACCCTCGTCCATGACGACCCCGGAAGTAGAATAATCGGTGACAGCCCGGTTCTGGAAGTAGGGGAATGTGCTTCCATCAATGATGAGGCTGCTTTGTGAAAAATCAATCATAACCGGCACATTCATGTGGTTGAAAATGCCGAATTCTATTTTGCCGCCTTCTGCCCAGAAGTCATAGGCGATGGAGATTTCGCCGTGATCGATGATGTGGGGAATTTCCGATTGATGCTCCCCCCGGTATTTGATGTTTGACACCTGGTACACATTGTAAGAACAACTGCTGAGGAGCAACAAGCAGTAGAAGCAAATCTGAATGGTGAAGGGCAGTTTCAACGTATGGCTATTTTGGGGTGAACAAGAGCTGTTGTTGATCAGGGAATGTTGTGAAAAGCATGTCAAATGAACTGCAGTCCGATGAATGTGAGGATCCCGGTGAAGGCCAGTGTGCCGGCCGTCATAGCCAGGACCCGATTAATGTCCGAATGTGGGTTCTGAATCGCTCGATAGTGGGTGAGGCTTGGCCTCTGCGCTTCAAATCCATTGACAAAATGGCGAAAGGAGGATGAATTCATCAGGACTGATGATGTGATGTCGAAATGGTCTTCCAGAATGATAGGCTCCCCGTCGAGATCGGTCAGTGTATAGCATAGGAGATGACGCATGGTGGTCCTGTCCTGAAATAGCTGTTGGATAATATTGATCTGGTCTCTGTTGCGGACATGGCGATATACAGGGGAGGGGAGGGGTAATGGCATTCTTTGAAAAGTCATCACAGAATGTGAAGGAATGCCTACCCGATTGCCTTGCTTGGGGATGGTGGCTGTTCCCTGAATTCGTATGGGATGACCACTCGGCAATTCCTCTTGCAGGAAGATCTCACTAAAGATTTGAGATTCTTCGTAGGAGACGGCCTCATTGCCCAGGACCACTCCACTTCTGGCAAAATCGAGGACCATCATGGCGCTGTGACGGTTTTCAACCGTGAGCTGAATCATCCCTTCTTCTCCCCAGAAATTAAAAGCGACGGTCACACTATCATGTCGACTTTCGTTGAAAGCTTCTTCCCGCCCAACGGGATGTTTTTCCATGGTGGTTATCTGGATAAGCTGGCTGGAGCAACCACCGATAAGAGAGGAGAGAGTCGAAAAGATCAGGAGGAAATATCTGTTCATATCAGGTCTATGCTAAAGATATTCTTTGTATTGGGATCAACCGGAATATGGCAGAATTGTGTAGAAAAATCAGGTCGAAATGAACAGGTGTGAAGCCCTGCGGGACAAGCGTGCTGGTTAATTGATCAGCAGTCAGACAGTTGAAATGAAGAGGCCCCGGCATCTGAGCCGGGGCCTGTCCCCAAGGGTTGTGCTGTAGGGACCTTGTTATCGACTTGATGACACCGATCTGGGTGGCCTCGGTCAGGACCAGCACTTTCACTTTGCCATGTACTTTTTTGAGCCACAGAAGTGTTTCCTTTCCGTCCATCACCGGCATGGAAACATCCAGTAGCACGACCTGCGGGATAACTTCCTGCATAAGCATATGGAGCTCCTGTCCATGTTGGGCTGTCCCCACGATGCGAATATCATCGGCGGTGGAAAGCAGGGCCATCGCTGGGGACACAAGCGGGATTCTACTCTGTTTGCGTTCAGGATCCAACCAACAACAGCGTATGACACGTTATACTTCGAGCGTCGCTCTGTACGGAATTTCGGGATAAGCAAAAGGTAAAGTTATTCTACCCGGCTTGCCATCGGATGCATCAGCAGGTTGTGATCAATCAGGTCGGCAGCCAGTGATCCTACCATCAGCTCCGATTCAATGCGGAGGGGAACCTTATTCTCATCATCAGAAATCCAGAAGCGAATGGTGCTGCCGTCCGTGATCATGCCTACCTCTTCAATCAACAGATCGAATTTTAGCGCGCGGTATTCCACGTCTTCCATCTCAATGATCTCCCGCTTCAGGAATTTTGCTTCCAACCGATAAGGCTTTCTGTCAATGAAGTTATGTAGCTCAATGCGGTCCCCGGGTTGAAACTGGTTATGATCATATCTGGCTCGGGCATAATAGAAGGAGGAAATTACATCCTGGACATTGACCGGGACATCATACATGCGCTCCCGTTTTTTGTTATCGATATAGCGGGCTTTTTGTTCATGCTGGTCAAAATGGGTCTCGGTGTAGGCAGAAAATTCGCCTTCTCGAATCTGCCGACGAAACTCCCAGGAGACCATCGCTTGTTCATCGCAAAAGGATTCGTACTTGTCGTCCACCGTGTAGAACCACTCAAAAGCCGGATGACTGTATCCCCGACCCACAATGTGGTAGCAGGGTCTGCCTTGTCGCATCGGTCGATGACCTTTGACTTCCATCTCCAGGTAGCCAGCCGTCACAAAACCGTAGTGGACGCGAAATTTTAGCCACTCTCCCCGCTGAAAGGTGTTGTTTTCAACCGTTCGCAGGAGGGCTGAATCAGTCAGGATGTCTTCGGGAGGATGGTTGGCTGTGAGCAGCATCATGCTCATTCCCAATAGCGCAAGTGCCTTCGTCATCATATTCGGGGAGATTTGAGGTCCTGAATAAATAACGAATGTTTCGTCGAAAATGTATGTTTGGGAGAGTTGTAAGATGTGAGTTGTGAGTTGTGAAAAATTCCCCCTGCAGAGAAGGGTTTGTGGGCTGGAGAGGGGGACACAGGGGGAGAAACAAAAAACCTGGCTACCGCCATGCTCCTCTCCGTGACCTTTGGGTGAACCGAAATCTGCAAACCTCAACTTTCAACCTCCTCTGCCAGCTGTTTTTCATAAATCCGGGCATAGTACCCTTCCTGAGCGACAAGGTCATCGTGTGTCCCGCGCTCGGTGACACGACCATCTTCCAGAACAATAATTTGATCGGAGTCCTGAATGCAGGAAATCCGGTGAGCCACCATCACCACGGCAGTTTCGGGATGCGCCAGCCGGTATTGCCGGAGGCCGGAGAGGATGGCTTCTTCGGTCTTGGTGTCCACGGCCGACAGCACGTCGTCAAGGACGAGAAGTTTGGGATTGCGGATCCAGGCCCGTGCGATAGAGATTCGCTGCTTTTGCCCTCCGGAGAGAGTCACGCCCCGCTCGCCGACCAGGGTGTCAAACTGGTTCGGAAAATCAATGATATTGTGATAAACAGAAGCGCCTTTAGCCGCCGCCTCGACCTCGTGGTAGGTGGCTTCCAGCTTGCCAAAGGCAATGTTATTTCGGATAGAATCCGAGAAGAGAAACACATCCTGGGGTGCGTATCCGATAGATCCCCGAAGTTCTTCCCTGCCATATTGCTGCAGGGAGTAGCCATCCAGTCGGATTTCTCCCAGTTGTGGGTCAAACAACCTCGGGATCAGGGCGCAAAGGGTCGATTTGCCCGAGCCCGTTGGCCCGACGATCCCCAGCTTTTGTCCGGGTTTCAGAGCAAAACTCACGTCTTTCAGGGCCTCAATGCCAGTGTCGTCATAAGTAAACCCCACGGTATCAAACGCCAGGTCTGCGCGTTCTACCTGCCGATCGTTGGCTTTAAAGCTGATGGCGGGCTGCTCTGCTAGCAGCTCATTCAGGCGTACCTGACTCGCGGCGGCCCGTTGAATGAGGGTCGTCACCCACCCAACGGCGATGATCGGCCAGGTGAGTAAGTTGATATACATGATAAACTCGGCAATGTTGCCGAGGGTGAGGGTGCCGGCAATGACTTTTTCTCCCCCTACCCACACGGTAATCACCACGCTCAGGCCTACGAGAAAGACCACAATGGGAAAAAATAGGGCATCTACGGCCGCCAGATGCATGGACTTGGCTTTGTAGGTTT
>CAZLKP010000039.1:14823-18759 GCA_964560095.1 uncultured Bacteroidia bacterium | reverse complement strand
GGCCGGGGAGTTGTTTGGAATTCGCCGCAATCTCTACCAGCCAGTGCCCAAAGACTCCATCATTGAAGACTTTGTGATGACCCTGAGTATTGCTATGCAGGGCTATCGCATCGCCTACGAGCCAGATGCTTATGCCATGGAAACCGCTTCGGCTTCGGTAGTCGAAGAAATGAAGCGCAAGGTGCGCATAAGTGCCGGTGCCTTTCAGGCCATGAAGCGGCTGCGCCCCCTCCTCAATCCACTCAAATACGGCAAACTTTCTTTTCAGTACTGGTCGCACCGTGTGCTCCGCTGGACAGCTGGGCCGCTCGGTTTGGTCTTTCTGCTCATATCCCTCCCCATCCTGGCTTGGATGGCTGGAGGCATCTTCACGGTTGCCGCGGTCGCCCAGGGGTTCTTCTATGTGCTTGCCCTGGCTGGCTGGATCCTCGAGCAGCGCGAAATCCGCATCAAGGCGCTCTTTGTGCCCTATTATTTTACCATCATGAACCTCAGTGTCATCAAGGGGTGGGTCCGCTACCGGAAAGGGCAGCAGTCTGTCCTGTGGGAAAGAGCCGGAAGAAAAGCTGCGGCCGCCTGAGCATGGATGAATGAGACAGTTCTCATCCTGGAGTGGCGCGGATGGCCGGCCCAGGATGTTGCTGCTTCAAAATACTTCTATAAATGGAAAATAAGATAACTTAGAAGAAATAAATGATGGATTATTTAATTTTTTAGAAAGTGGATCATATGTACGTTTAGGCTTAATACAGCCATGGATGTTTTCCGGGCACAACGATTGATGTATGACAACCTGGTTCACATTCACCACCTTCCTCTCAGGTCTTCCATCCAAACTGGGACGGGTTACTTCGGGTGGTCGCTTTATCAGTGTGATTGACGGCCTGCGCTTTCTGGCGATTTTGCCGGTCATTTTTCAGCATGCCTCCGAGCGGATGTTGCGTGCAGCTCCTGCAGGGCTTCAGCATTTGGAAGAAACCCAGTCGGCTTTTTTGGTGAGTCGGGGCACCATTGGGGTGTTTTTGTTTTTTGCGATCAGTGGGTTCATTCTTTGCCTTCCCTTCGCCAAAATGCATTTGGGGGAGGGGAAGCGTGTGGCTCTGAAAAAGTATTTCAAAAGAAGGCTTACACGGCTGGAGCCTCCCTATATCATCTGGATGACGGTGTTTGCCATCGTGCTGCTGGTGAAGGGCGGATACGCTCTGTCAGAACTTGGGCCTCATTATTTCGCCAGCCTGGGGTATGTGCACAACCTCTTTTTTTCCTCCTACACGCCCATCAATCCTGTGGCCTGGTCGCTGGAAATTGAGATTCAGTTTTACCTCCTGGCACCCTTTTTGGCTGCGGCTTTCTTTGCGATCAAGCATCGGCCGACCAGGCAGGTTGTAACCACACTCGCCCTTGTGGCTTTTGTGAGTGTTCAGCACTATTTCGACTGGGTGCATCCTCCCTACAAGCTGAGTATTCTGGGGCAGCTTCAGTACTTTTGGGTAGGGTTTATCATGGCCGATGAGTTTCTGAATCGCTTTCGGCAGACCGTGAATCCGCGTGTCATATGGGATGTGCTGGGCATAGCTGGATTCGTTCTGATGATGTACACCTGGAGCCAGGAATACGGGAAGTCCCTGTTGTTTTTACTGGGACTTTGGGTGGTTTTTCAGAGTGCCTTCAGAGGAAAATACGTTACAGCTTTTCTGGCCAATCCCTGGATCACGGCGATTGGAGGGATGTGTTACACCATCTACCTGATTCATTTGCCGATATTGGAAGCCCAGATTGCCCTCACAGGATCCTGGATCGTGTTTGACAGTTTCTGGGCCAATTTCGGCCTTCAACTGCTCGTGGCATTACCTCTCATTTTCATCTTTTCATCGGTGTTTTTCCTCCTCATCGAAAAGCCCTGCATGAATCCCAACTGGCCCAGAGATCTCAAGCTGTGGCTCAAAGGGAAATTCAGCAGAAAGCAACTTTGCACCCCCCCGCCACGTGGCGAGCCGCTAAGCACCACCATTCACGATTGATTTTCACCGAGTGAAATACAAAAAGCTACATACCATTGTTTGTCTTGCTCTTTGCTGGATGGCCCTGCCAAAGGGGGCATTTGCACAGGTCGATGAGCCTGCTGTGGAACTGCCGGAGTTGGCGAAAGAGCCATCAGCAGTGGATACCGGTATTGTCATACCAGCGTTAGATTTGGCACCGCTTGATACATTGATTGCTCGTGCACTGGATTATTCACCTAGCTTGGGCGGGCAGGATGAAGTGATCAAAACCAAGGTCCTGGACCGTAAGGTGCAGCGACTTGACTGGCTGAAAATGGCTAGAGCATATGGTGGTACAGCCTATGGAAACGGGCAAATCGTCAACTCTTCCACCGATGGCACATCGGCGATTAATACGTTGGCTATCAGGCAGGATCTCTTTTACAGTGTGGGGGTCAATCTTACCATTTCGCCCTATGAATGGCTGACACGTAATGAAAACACCCAGATGATGGATGCAGAAATTTACCGTGCTCGTTTCGATAAGATGGTGTTAGAAGATCAGATTGCTGAGGAGGTCATTGCCAGATATCAGGACCTGATGCTGGCCGTGGAAGTGCAACGTATCCGTGCAATTAACCTTCAAACTCATCGCATCAATATAGAAATTGCTGAAAAGTATTTCCAGACTGGAGACCTTCCATTCTCCGAATATAGCCGAACTCTTGAATCCAGGATGCAAGCCGAGCTTGATTTTAGGACATCCCAAATTGATGTGAAACGGGCATACCTGATGCTCGAATCCATCGTGGGGCACGACTTACACTGACACATGGATCTGGTCCAGTTTATACGGCTATTTTTGAGGCATGCTTGGGTAATCATGGGGACAGCCATTACCATGGCGGTTCTTGTGTTTCATGGAACCAAGGATGAAAAGCGCACCTATTCCTCCGAAGGATTGGTGAACACAGGACTTGTTTCTGGATACAATATCGAGAGCCAGGGTGGAAGCAAAACAGACTATTTTTATACCTCCGCTGAGCTCGACAATATCCTCAATGTTGTTTCGAGCTACGAAACGAATGAAATTCTATGTGCAACGCTCCTGGCCGAGGTCATGGCTGCGGAAGCGCGCACCAATTCCCTGATTCTGAAAGACAATTACGCCGAACTTCAGATCGAAATCGGCCTGGGCTTATGGGATTCCCTGGCTGCGGTGGGAGATATTGAGAAAACCTACCAAAACATCGTGGCTTACCGGGATCTGCGTGGAGAGAATAACGTGATTCATGACCTGCTCTATGGCAAGCATGAATTGTTTGGCATGGATCATGTCTCTTCTGTGCGAGTGGCCCGGGAAGGTAAGTCAGATATGATTCGCCTTACCTATACCACCGTCGATCCGGGGATCTGTAAGCGCACCCTGGAATTGCTGATCCAGATTTTTACAGCCAAACACCGAGAAATCAAAGAAGGCCAGACCGCCAATGTCCTGGATTATTTCATGGAGGCCACCGACCGAAGCGCCAGACACCTGCGGTCAGCAGAAGAGGTCCTCAAACGGTTCCGGGAAGAATCCAAAATCATCAACTATTACGAGCAGACCCGGTTTATCGCCAACAAGCGGGAAGACCTGTATGAGGAGTACATGAATGAACTCATGAATGTGGTCTCGGCAGATTCATCGATGCGAAACCTGGAGCGGCAGATGGACAACCGCAACCAGCTCGGGCAGCTCAATATGGGGTTGATCAAAAAGCGTGATACCCTCGCGATGGTAGTCGGTGAACTCGCCAACTATCAGCTGCTCGATCGCGATACCATCAAGGTCAAAACGCAGATTGACTCTCTGCGCGCGGAAATAGATCGCCTTCGGAAAGATATCACCACCAACAGTGGCCATGTGATCGCTGTGCAACGAACCCCTAAAGGGGCCGAACTGGATAATCTG
>CAZLKP010000039.1:5219-14813 GCA_964560095.1 uncultured Bacteroidia bacterium | reverse complement strand
GTTGAAGAATGCCTTGGTGATGGAAAATTCCTCTGCCAGAATCAAAGTTATCGAACAGCGCAAAACAGAATTTGAGGATATCTATGACGACTTCGCCCCACTCGGGTCCAAACTGAAGCGACTGGAGCGGGAGATTGATGTAGCTGAAAATGAATACATGGAAAATCTCCATTCGCTCAATCAGGCACGGCTTCACCGCCAGAATATGCTCATGGCTACCAATCTGAAGGTGGTGGATGTGCCGTTTTATCCGCCGGCACCAGACCCGTCTCAACGTATGATGCTGGTGATCGTCGCCTTTCTGGCGGGGTTTATTCTGACGCTGGGTGTGGTGATTGCCATGGAGTTTTTTGATAAAACCCTCAAAAAACCCCGCTGGGCCTCCCGTGCCACTGAGCTGGATCTTATTGGAGTCCTGCCACGATTTGGGCAGAAAAGGCGTTATCGCAAACGCGTCAAAGAAGAGTTTCTTGAAGAGCGTCCGATCGGGCTCTTGCTTCAAAACCTGAAAATAGAACTGGCCAAAAGGGAGGCTGCCAAGCCCGTGAGAATATTGATTCTTTCCACCAGAGACAAGGAAGGAAAAACCCTGATCGGATATATGCTCACCAAATACCTGAGGAGCTACCGGGCCCGGGTCGCCTATCTCACACCCGAAGACGGACATGATCTGGAGCAGTTTCCAGATGTGGTTCATGGACAGATTGATAGCAAGGATACCTATCGCTATTTTCTGGAAGATGACCTGTTTGAGCTGGATTCTGAGGAGGTCCTGGTACGGGATAAAGCAGGAGAACTGGAAGGATTCGACTATTATCTCACTGAGTTGCCTGGTCTGTTGGGGCATCCGTTTCCGGTGGATCTCATTCGCCGGGCCGACCTGATCCTGTTGGTGGCACGTGCCAACCGTACCTGGATTGACGCCGACAAGGAAACCCTCGAACGGATTTCTTCGATCACCAAAGTACCTGTAAGACTGGTCCTCAATGGGGTCGAAGTGGAACACCTCGAGTCGAATATGGGAGACCTCCCCAAGAAGCGGGGGTTGATTCGACGCGTGACCAAGCGCTTCCTCAAATCCGGGTTTTCTTCCCGTAGCAAACTGTAAAGCCATTCGTCCACTGTCTATTGCCAATAAATCCGACACCGATCAATTTGGTGCAGATGAGAGATGATATTCAAGAAACCTGGGCTTACTTGTTTTGAGAAGTAAGAATAAATTATCTTAGTTATAAGTAATATATCTTTATTAAAATGTTTTATCCGTAAAATCATAATATCTAATTTTCGATCAGAATCAGGGGCGCTCATTCTCCTATCCTTTTAGAAATTACGCTGAATGGATCTCACATGCGGCCCCATGATTCTTCACAATAAATCAAGGGAAAGATATGGAAAATGAAAAGGTACACAAGCTGATGATCGTCGATGACAGTGAGTTCATGAGACGGTTTTTAGCCAAATTTCTGGGAAAAAAGCTCGAGCTCATCCCGGTGACGGACGGCGTGGAAGCGCTGCAAAAACTGCAGTCAGGTTGTCGCCCGGAAGTGATCCTAGTTGATATCAACATGCCGAACATGAATGGATTTGAATTTCTTGAGCATGTGAATTCGAGTCCATTGTTTCGAACTATTCCAGTGATCATGCTCTCGTCCAACGACGATAGCAATGACCGCATTAAATCTCTCCGCCTTGGAGCTGTGGATTACATCGCCAAGCCGTTCAATCCAATTGAACTGGAACTGCGGGTCGAAGCCCAAATCCATAGAGTCTCCCTGTAACGATACAACGACAATGAATGACATCCTCATACATACCAGCGTCCCCGATCCCGATTTTCGCCTCCAGCGACAGAGCATTATTCTTGTGATTGGCGATCGAAACACCAGAACCATTCGCCTGATCGAATCACAGGGGTTTGAGGTTCGGGAAATCATGCCTACCGCTGAAGGTCTGGCCAGGCTCCGGGAAATCAGAGCCAAGACGGCCAACCGAAACCAATTGCTCCTCCTCTCCTTTCATCCAGAGGATCTGGCGGCACGTCATTCATGGTTGAGTTTTTGGAAAGAACGAAACGAGATCCAGGGCATTCCTGCTATTTTGATCACAGAAATGGAGCAGGGTGATCCTGTGGAATGGGGAACCAACTGGAAAGTCCAGGAGGTGATTCCGGGAGAAATGAATGGAGAAGATGTGATCAAAAGGCTCAATCAGATGATTGATCTTCAGGACCTGATTGCCAAGAAGCGCAAGGAAGTGATTGCCGAAAAACAGTACAAGACGCCGCTCGTCAAGCGAATCTTCGATATCGCTGTGGCAGGTACCGCTCTGCTGATGTTGAGCCCGTTGTTGCTCATGGTGATTGCCCTGATCAAATTGGAGTCCAAAGGGCCGATTTTCTACATCTCCAAGCGCGTGGGGTCCGGCTATCAGGTGTTTGATTTTTACAAATTTCGGTCGATGCGGCAACATGCAGACCTGATGGTTAAGGATCTGATGCACCTGAATCAATATGCCAGCGAAGAAGAAATGGACGAAACTGGCATGTTGAGTGACCAGGGATTCGAAGACCTTGATGAACTCCACCCTGAGATGCTCATCAGTGATGAGACCATGGTGGATGAGCAGATTTTCCGCACCAAAAAGCGGAGAAAGGCCGAGAATACCTTTTTCAAAATTGAAAAAGATCCACGTATCACGAAGGTGGGCCAGTTCATTCGCAACACCTCCATCGACGAATTACCTCAACTCCTGAATGTGCTCAAAGGAGACATGTCAGTGGTGGGCAACAGACCGCTACCGCTGTATGAAGCAGAGCAGCTCACTACCGATGAATACACAGAGCGCTTCAATGCCCCTGCGGGCATCACCGGCCTTTGGCAGGTGACTGAGCGCGGAAAATCCGGCGTTTCTAATGATAGCCGAAAGCGGTTGGATGTGGAATACGCCCAGGAATATACGGTGTGGCTGGATGTTAAGATCCTGTTGATGACCCTTCCGGCTATGTTCCAGAAATCTGATGTCTAAGTCTATTTCTTTATCTCCTTTTTTCATGAAAATGATATACGCACGTTTAGCTGCACCTATCTGGGTCGCAGCTTTCGCCTCAGGACTTCTTTCGGGTTGTCTAACTATTGACGCTCCGGGGAATTCAACTTCCCCAAAAACCATTGAAACCATGGTTGTGCCTGAGGGCTTTGAGTTCACCACAAGCGAGGCTCAAACCCTCCACATCAGCGTCGCCGATAACCGCAATCTTCCTCTGGAAGGGGTTCCGATTTACGTGTTTGCAGATTCTGCCAGCAGTAAAGCCGGCCTCCTTCTATCCGGCCAGACTGATGCCTCTGGTACCTGGACCGATGATTTACCCATCGAAACTTGGAGAAAATCTGTGATTGTTCATACTCCCTACATCGGGCTGCAGTTCGATCGCATCATTCCTCTCTCTGAGGAGCGCACTCATGTACGCCTTGGCGGAAGTGATCCGGAGGTTTATGAGGAGCCGCCGCTGAATCCCGCTATCGGGAGTCCTGTGCGGGTGCAGAGGCTGGATCATACCCATGATTTTGCCAGCAAGTATGTGTATGTCGGCGCCTATGACGGTCAAGGTGTGCCGGCATATCTGGAACCTGAGCGAGATGCAGTGCCGCAGGATATTCTCGACCTGATCAATAATACCCTGCCTGAAGGGTCTCAGGTACCGATTGACAATCCTCAATACATCCCACAGGGCCGGGTAGCTGATACCGAGCTCACAGATTCTGCTGCGGTGTGGGTGACCTTCGTCCATGAAGGGGCAGGCTATCGCAATGCGTTAGGATATTATACCTATGATCTGAATGATCCTCCCGCATCGACCGATGACATCGACAGCCTCTATATCATCTTTCCCAATGCCTCCTTCCAGAATTCCGGGGGCGGACTCCATACCGGCGATAAAGTCAAGCTGGGCAATTTCTCTCCGAACACAGGAATCGGCTGGTTTCTGGTCAATAACGGCTGGAACGGGAGCCAGCAAAAAGTGAATAATGTGTCGGATACCAAATGGTCCAATCCAAGCTTCAACACCTTCACCACAGCATCCAACCAGCAGCATGTAGCCCTCCTCGTGGATCCAGTTCGAGAATTGCTTATCCTGGGAATGGAGGACATTGCCCGTCCCGGCGGAGACAAGGATTTCAATGATGCTGTGTTTTACGTCACTGCCAATCCATTTACCGCTGTGGAAACGGAAGGTGTGCCTGAAACTCAACCGGTAGAGGGAGACGACAATGATGAAGACGGGGTGTTGAATGTCAATGACAACTATCCCAATGACCCGGATAAAGCCTTTGACAGCTACAGCCCGGGGGAAAATATTTTCGGTTCGCTGGCTTTCGAAGATTTATGGCCGCACAAAGGCGATTACGACATGAATGATGTCGTGATCGACTACAATGTGCAGTTTGTCACCAGTGTCTCCAATGATGTAGCTCAGTTACGGGTGAAGTTGCTGGTCAAAGCATTAGGAGGAGCCCTCAAAAATGGGGTTGGTTTTGAGCTGAATTGTGCGCCTTCGCAAATTGAATCTGTTACTGGTGCACAGCTCAATCGCGGAATCGTGACGATATCTCCCAATGGGACTGAAGCAGGGCAAAGCAAGGCTGTAATCATTGCATTGGAAGATGGTCACAAATATGTGGGAGTCAATAGCGGAACCTTTGTTAACACGGAGCAAGAGGCCATCACTTATACCCCGGACACCATCGACCTAATCATAGATTTTGCAGAGTCGGTGCCCAAAACCCAGCTGGGCTATGCCCCCTTCAACGCCTTCATTTTCATTAATGAAGATCGCGGACGGGAGCTCCACCTCATGACCGGCACTCCCACTACACTGGCCAATCCCTCGTATTTCGGGACCGAAAACGACGCATCGGATCCAGCTACAGAGACATATTATCGCACAGCAGATGGAAAGCCCTGGGCAATTCAGCTTCCGGTTTCATTTAAATATCCCTTGGAGCGGGTACCAATGCCAAAAGCTCACACCAAATTTGTCAATTGGGTGGAATCCGGTGGTAGCTCATTTGCCGACTGGTATCTCGATCAACCTGGATACCGAAGCCTAGATGATGTGTTTTAATCTGTCGGGAAGGCATGGATGATTCAACCAGGGGGAACACAGGTTATCCCTGGTTGTCATGTTATGTCCCATCCCAGACAGGTACCCCCAGCATGCCGGAAAGTATCCGCGCATCCTTCCGGATCTGGCTCGCGCTGCCGTGATCCACGATATTTCTGCGCCTTCCATCCTCCAATACCAGATTGAGCTCCAGCTGGCCTGAGAGGCCTGTGGGTGTTTGCGATATTGCTTAGGAGGCAAGGTTACCGAAGCTTGCTCAAGGGCTTGTTTGATGTTCTGGAGGGTTTGTTTCATGTAGGTGGGATATCAATAACGAAAATAGGCAATTTCGTTATCTTGGTGAAAACCCAAATCGTTATGAATTCACGTATCCTGCTTTTCATGGTTAACCTGCTGATTCCCTGCTACAGTTTTGCGCAGCAGCTCCTCCCTGCCGGAGCCTGGCAGCTCAGCCCATCTGCCTCCGCTTCCGATGAGGAGCAGGTAATGCTTCTTCTCACGCAGGACTATTTTATTCAGACCACCTTCTACCCCGATTCCTTTGGCCTGACCATTGGAGGGCCATACCGAATAGAAGGGGATCAAATCACCATTGACCTGGAGTTTTCCAGCCAGACCCCTGATCTGGTCGGGCAGTCACTGTCTTATTCCTGGGCGATGGAGGGAGAACCGCTCGTGTTTCGCTACCATTGGGACGGAGAACCCGGAGAAGCAGTCTTTTACCGGGTAGATGAGTTTGATTCTCCCCTCGCCGGTGCCTGGAAGATCAGAGCCAGAATGCGCGATGGTCAGATACAGGACATCCATCGGACAGGCCCCCGAAAAACCGTCAAATTACTCACAGGCACCCGCTTCCAGTGGACAGCAATGAATACCGAAACCGGTGAGTTTTCTGGTTGTGGCGGTGGTACTTACACCTTCGGTGACGGCGTTTATACCGAACACATTGACTATTTTTCCCGCGATAACACCCGGGTAGGCATGAGTCTTTCCTTCAATGGGGAAGTAGATGGCGATGACTGGCACCACAGCGGAAAAAGCAGCCGGGGAAACCCCATCAGTGAAATTTGGGCCAGACAGTAAATCCGGCCGTATTATCAATCCCAATTTCTGCCATGAGATTCATTCTACTTTTGTGTTCGTCTCTGCTCACCATGATTTCTGCTCACAGTCAAACGTCAATCACCTTAACTCTCCATGATGGATGGCAATTCCGCCAGGCGGATTCGGGAGAATGGCGCTCCGCAACCATTCCGGGTTGCGTACACACGGATCTCCTGGCCCAGGAGCAGATCCAGGATCCATATTATCGCTTGCAGGAGCTGGATGTACAGTGGGTGGACAAAGTAGACTGGGAATACCGAACAGTCGTGGTGATTAGTGAACAAATGGCTAACAAGCAGGTGGTGGAGCTCATGTTTGAAGGTCTTGATACCCAGGCGGATGTGTACTGGGATGGAATGTTGGTGCTCACGGCGAATAATGCCTTCAGGACTTGGAGGATCCCCCTGACCGGCAGCCAAAAAACTCAGGGCAGACATCTGTTGCGCGTCTATTTCTATTCACCAATCACAATCGGTCTGCAAAAACAGGAGGTGTATGGCACACAGCTCCCGGCCATCAATGATCAGTCAAAGCGCGGAGAAGTGCCCCGCAATCGCAAGGTGAGCCCTTACCTACGAAAACCGCCCTACCATTTTGGGTGGGACTGGGGCCCAAGATTGGTGACTTCAGGTATTTGGAAGCCGGTGTATCTTCGAGGGTGGGATATGCTCAGCCTGAGTGAGCTGTACTTCCGGCAGGACTCGGTGTCAACCAAACAGGCAACTGTCACGGCCCAAATGGACATTGAAGCCCGACAGTCGGGGGCAGCCATGCTGCATTTATACATCAATGGGGCTGAAGTGGATGAATTTCCTGTCGCGCTCAGCGAGGGGACCAATCATCTAGAATTTCCTTTTGTGATGGATCGCCCCAGGCTTTGGTGGACCCACGATCTGGGTGAGCCCTATCTCTACCAGATGGAGATGCGTCTGACAGTTGTTGGGGAAGAGGTTGGTCGAATAGACCGGTCGGTCGGCTTGCGGGATATTCGGCTGGTTCAGCAGCCGGATCCGGAAGGGGAGGGGAGAAGCTTCTTTTTTCAGCTAAATGGCGCGCCTGTATTTGCCAAAGGCGCCAATTATATTCCCCAGGATATTTTTCCCACGCGAGTCACCCCTGAGCAGGAAGAGTCGCTCATTCTCTCTGCCAAAGCCGCCAACATGAACATGATCCGCGTCTGGGGCGGTGGCATCTACGAAACCGACCATTTTTACGATCTCTGCGATCGGCATGGCATCCTGATTTGGCAGGACTTTATGTTTGCCTGCTCCATGTATCCGGGCAATACCGAATTTCTGGACAATGTGAGACAGGAAGCCATCGACCAGGTCAGACGCATCCGCCATCATGCCTGTCTGGCGCTTTGGTGCGGCAATAATGAAATTGATCTGGCCTGGGCCCAGTATAATCCGCTTGGCGGCTGGGGCTGGAAGCAGCGGTACAAAAAGAAAACACGCAAGAAAATCTGGGAAGCCTATCAGGCTGTATTTCATCGGATTCTCCCCGAGGTCGTGGCGGACCTGGACCCCGTGACCGACTACTGGCCGTCTTCACCTTATGAAAAGGAAGGTGGACACTCCTCGAATACTTCTGTCTCAGGTGATATCCATTACTGGGGTGTCTGGCATGGCGAGCATCCGTTTGAACGATTTTACGAGTTTATTGGGCGATTTATGAGCGAATACGGCTTTCAATCCTTCCCGGAGCTGGCTACTGTCAACACCTACACCCTGCCAGAAGATCATTCGATAGAGTCAGAAGTCATGGCCTCACATCAGCGTTCCGGTATCGGAAATCTCCGCATCCGAAGTTACATGAAAGATCACTATGTGGTGCCGGAATCTTTTGAACACCAGCTTTACGTCGGTCAGCTACTACAGGCCAAAGGGATTCGTACGGCGATTGAGGCTCATCGATTTGCGCGCCCCTGGTGTATGGGTACCCTGTACTGGCAGCTCAACGACTGCTGGCCGGTGGCCTCCTGGTCGGGAATGGATTACTATCATCGCTGGAAGGCCCTTCACTATGCGGTGCAAGATGCCTTTAGACCCGTGATCGTTGGGGTAAAGCAAAACAAAGATCAGTGGGAAATCCATGTTTCGTCCGACCGGCCGGATTCTGTGGAGGCTGTCCTACTGCTGACCCAGATGGACATGGCAGGAAATACCTGGCAGGGAGTCGAAGTCCCTGTCCTGCTAGAGCCCCAAATAGGCAGGTTGCTTCATTCACTCGACCCCGAGAGCTGGACCGATGGCAAAGACCTTACAAGCAGCCTCCTTCACATCAGGTTGTTGGATCAGGAAGGAGAGGAACTGGCTTCCCGGATCCACTATTTTCTTCCGGAGAAGACCCTGAATCTTCCACAGCCACAGCTGGAGATCGTCGTATCTGCTCAGGAGGATCAGTTCTTAGTCACTGTGACAACCGATTCCCTGGCAAAGAATGTGTTCCTGCATTCGCCTGTGGTTTCCTCCTTCTCCGACAACTTTTTTGACCTGCTGCCTGGGGAAAGTAAGACCGTTGAGCTTCAGGCAAATGTTGCCACCGAAGAAGAGCTGGAGTTGGGAGTGATGACCCTGGCAGAGACGATGAAGTAGGGGGAGGGTGGCTGGAATCAGCAAAAATTATTGGGAATGGGGGCGAGGAGTCGTGGAGAAAAAAAGTAGCGACCTGGGAAAGCACGTTTTTGGCTCGGTTAAGGGAGGATCTGACTCGTGAATTTCCGGAAGGATTCAAAGACAGCCTTCCACCAATCGAATCGCTGGAAGAAACTCTCCGGGAAGGTGAGGATTCCCCCAGGCTTGCTTGTCCATCCCCAAACTGCGTTCTTCGCTCTATGGCATCATTTCAGGTCATTTCTCCCATTGATGGGGCAGTCCTGCTGGAGCGGGAATACGCCTCCAAATCCCAGATTGATCAGGCTCTTGGACGCAGCGTCCGGGCGCAGGCTTCCTGGCGAAGTAGCAGCATGCAGCAGCGCAAGCAATTGTGCGAAGCGGTAGTGGACTGGTTGGTCAGTCGGGCAGATGAGATTGGCGAAGAGATTACCCGACAGATGGGCCGCCCGATTCGATACACACCCGGGGAGATCACCGGAGGGTTTCAAGAACGCGCACGGCACATGATCGCGATCGCCGGACAGGCCCTGGCAGATATTGACATCGAACAATCCGACCAATTCATCCGGAAAATCACGCGTGAACCACTAAGCACCGTCCTCGTGCTCGCGCCGTGGAATTATCCCTTCCTTACCGCAGGGAACAGCATCATTCCGGCCATCATGGCCGGCAAGCCGGCAATCAGGGGCACTCGCCTGACTGTCGACTTCATTCTGAATCTTCTCGCGCACGGGGCGACGGTCGAGT
>CAZLKP010000039.1:0-5209 GCA_964560095.1 uncultured Bacteroidia bacterium | reverse complement strand
TGATCCTGAAGCATGCCCAGCAAACGCCATTGGTGGCTGAGCGTTTTGAAGAAGCGTTCAGGGAGGCGGGGGCTCCGGATGGACTGTTTCAATATCTGCACCTCACCCACGAGCAGGTGGCAAAGGTGATCGGGGATTCCCGGATCGCTGATGTGGCATTTACAGGATCGGTGGCTGGCGGAGAAGCCGTGCAGAATGCCATAGGCAAGCGCTTTGTGATCGCTGGCCTGGAGCTGGGCGGGAAAGATCCTGCCTACGTGAGGGAAGATGCCGACTTGGCATTCGCGGTGGAAAATCTGGTTGAGGGCTCCTTTTTCAATTCCGGCCAATCCTGCTGCGGAATCGAGCGGATTTATGTACACCAGTCGCATTTCGATGCGTTTGTGGAGCAGTTTGTTGCCCTCACGAAGCCATATCGGCTCATTGATCCATTGGACCCAGCAAGCACCCAGGGTCCCATGGTGCGGACCTCTGCCGCCGATTTTGCCCGCGCTCATGTGCAGGATGCACTAAGTCAGGGAGCCCAAGCGCTCATCGATGAATCTCTTTTTCCTATGAGCCAGCCCGGAACGCCCTGGATGGCACCTCAAGTCCTGGTAAATGTTAATCACAATATGTTGGTTATGACGGAGGAAACCTTTGGGCCGGTCATTGGCATCATGCCGGTGTCCGGAGATGAAGAAGCCATTCGCCTCATGAATGACAGCCAGTATGGCCTCACGGCGTCGATCTGGGCCGCCGATCCGGATATCTCTATGCAGATCGCCGATCAAATTGAAACGGGGACGGTGTTTCTGAATCGTTGTGATTACCTGGACCCGGCATTGGCCTGGACGGGCGTTAAAAACAGTGGTAGGGGATGCACGTTGTCATCTGTTGGATATCAATCGCTGACGCGCCCGAAGTCATACCATTTTCGAATTCGATAGGGCAGGTTAATCCAATCCTAGCGCATTCTGAATTTCTTTCCGGGCAACTGCTCCACCAGATCCTTAAACTCCATGGCGAGGAGTAATGGATTCAGACGGGAAATGCTCAAGCCGGTTTTTTCGGCCAATTGATCTACCAGAAGTTCGCCTTGATGCAACACATTGAGCACCAGAGATTCTTCCTTGTTGAGGGGAGCCGGTGCTGGGCGGGTAGATGCTGCCTGCTCCTGCTCAGGTAGCCATTGGATGTTCAGGTCTTCCAGGACTTCCTCGGGTTCAGTGAGCAGTTTGGCGGTGTTTTCGGCGATGAGCTTATGGCAGCCTTCAGAAAATGGATCTGAGATTCTGCCCGGGATGGCATACACCTCCCGGTTGGAGTCAAATGCCTGACGGGCTGTGATGAGGGCACCACCCGATTCGCCGGCTTCGATCACGATCACGGCTTTACACATGCCTGCCACAATCCGGTTTCTGGCGGGAAAGTGGGGGGCATCCGGCTGGGTGCCGGTCAGATATTCGCTGATCCAGGCGCCATCATTCAGGATGTCTCGGGCTTTTTGGGCATGCACAGACGGATAAGTCGTGTCCAGCCCATGCGCCAGGACACAGGTGGTTTTGCCACCGGCTTTCAGCACAGCTTTGTGTGCGGCGATATCAATTCCGTAGGCCAGGCCGCTCACCACATTGATGCCACGCTGAGCAAAAAACGTCGCAAAGGACGCTGTCAAATCCTTGCCATATGAGGTGGCACTCCGGGTGCCAACAATGGCAATGGCTGGTTGAGCATTGAGATCGAGAGATCCCTTTTTGAACAGAAACAGTGGCGCATGATGAATGTAGGTGAGCAAATGCGGATAGCCCGAATCCAGGTAGCTCAGCAGCGATACCTGGTTTTTTTCGCACCAGGCCAGCTCTCCTTCGGCTTTCTGCCTACCTTGGGAATGTTTGATCAGCCCGACGACCTTATCCCCCACACCGGGTATATGCTTGAGCTTCCCTGGCAGCATGTTCCATACCGCCTCAGGTCCTCCGCAATGGGAAATGAGGTTTTTGACCGTAACCGGACCCAGGCCCCTGGTCAGAGCGAGGCCGAGAAGTGCTACCTGCTGTTGGTTCATCAATTCAAATGAAATGCCTGTAATATTAGCATGATTCTACTAAAAATAAAAGCACGTCCACCACAGCTATTATTTCGGTGCCACAAAAGTGTCTTCCACAAAAAAGGGAAGCTCATCGGTCTGAACAGAATAGACTTCATTGACTGTAGGACCAGCCGAAACGACATAGGTATTCCGATCGAAATTGTCCATGCAGATGTCTCTCAACCGCTGATACATCTCTGCGTCTCATGCGGTTGCTTTTTGCGCAGAAAGTCCAGGGAATGATAGCAGCAAAACACAAACATTGAGAAAAAGTCTGATCACTATATCAAAAATGGTAGGACAATTGGATAAGGGGAAAATATACAAACCCGGCAAGCCTGCGTCTTTAGAATCAAAGGCGGTCCTACACTGGAAATCTAACAGGAAATCCTAGCTTTGTTCACTTTCTGACCGAAACATTCACATGAAGCATCAAATTTTCTTATTGCTGATTACCCTTTTTGCCACCAGCGGCGCTATGGCTCAACGTATCGCTGACAGGAATTATTCGCTTCAGATTGGCACCCAGTGGCGCTTGCTGCGCCCGATTGGTCTGAACTATGCCCTGGATCAGTTCAACATCAACAATACCGACTGGGAAGAACCCCTCCAGGACATTCGCTGGACCAACGGGCTTTCTTTTGCTGCCGGTATTCACACTGGCAGGAGTGAGGTGCGTTTTCAAGTGCAGACCTTTCGTGCGTCAAGCTTTGGCAGCGGTCCCGATTCGCTGGGGAACACCGTAGCCCTTCCAGTGGATCTGTCCGGGCAAACCTATCAGGTAGCCCTCGCCAGTAACCTGATCCAGATCAACAAAAATCTCAGTTTCGGTGTAGGGGGAGCATTTTCGATGAATCGTATGCTGGTCCGCTCAGGGTTTTATCCTGAAGCCGATTACAATGAAGAGGTGGTGCCCGATATTGCCCTGAGCCTGTTCAAACCGTCTCTCAACCTGATCGCACCCATCAATATCGGCATCATGCCATGGCTTGGCGTGAAAATCGAGCCTACCTATCAGGTCTTCTTTGCGCCGTCCAACTTCTCTGAATTATCGCAGCTCATTAATGGCTCTGCTGTGAATGCCAATGACCCCGCTCTGGAAACGGAATCGGATCACTTTGGGGTTACAATCAGCCTGGTGGGGTATGTGAACAGAAGGTATTAAAAGACTGGTTACTTGGGACATCAAAGCTGGTCCTTGGTATGCATGATCCATCTTCATGTAGGGAGTACTGGGCGCCTTTTACGATCACGGTGGGTTTGTTGAAGGGGAATTGAGGGGATCTTCGGTGCGTTGCTCCACATGCAGCATCTCATAGCCTGGTATTGAATCAAACAGGCCACTCCGATGAGGAATGGCCTGATTCATAAGGTATGATAAAAAGAGGCCTACACATCCATGCCTTTTAGTACCTCCACCACAGATCTCACAGCCCCTGCGGATTCTTTGAGGAGGGATTTTTCTTCGTCGTTGAGCTGGAGCTCAATGATTTCTTCTACACCACCGCGACCGAGCTTCACGGGTGCACCGATGTAGAGGTCATTGATGCCATATTGCCCCGTAAGATGGGTACAGCATGGGAAAATCCGCTTGGAATCCTTCATGATGGCTTCCACCATTTGGGCCGCCGCCGCACCAGGCGCATACCAGCCGGAGGTTCCGAGAAGGTTCACGATTTCTCCCCCGCCTTTTTTGGTGCGCTGGATGATGCGGTCGATGGTTTCGTCGTCGAGAAACTCTGTGACAGGAATCCCGGATACGGTGGTGTAGCGTGGCAGGGGCACCATGGTATCTCCGTGGCCACCCATCAGGACAGCCTGAATATCTTTGGGCGAAACATTGAGCTCCATGGAGAGGAAGGACCGATAACGGGCTGTGTCCAGGATGCCTGCCATACCTACGACGCGGCTGGAGGGGAGGTTGGCGGTGACATAGGCCTGATAGGTCATCACATCCAGCGGATTGGAAACCACCACGATAATGGCATCCGGAGAGTGGGCTACGACCTGCTCGGTAACGGTTTTCACGATCCCGGCATTGATCTTGATGAGGTCATCGCGGGTCATGCCCGGCTTTCTGGGCATCCCGGAAGTGATGACGACTACATCCGAACCAACGGTTTTGGAATAATCGTCTGTGACACCAGTAATGCGGGTGTCGAAGTAGTTGACCGGGGAAGTTTCCCACTGGTCGAGGGCTTTTCCTTCTGCGAAGTTGGGTTTGATATCAACGAGGATCACTTCATTACAGACCTCGGCTCTAGCTACATTTTCGGCACAGGTAGCCCCTACGTTGCCGGCTCCTACTACAGTTACTTTTGACATGCGAAACGTGTTTATGGATTTAGCGAATGAGCGAAATTTCGTCAACCAAGTTAAATGGTCGGGAAATGCTTTCCAATCGCTAAAGTCAGTGATTTTTGTTCTGATGAATGACGAAAGATATGCGTGGTTTTGTCCCAAGCATACGTAAAATCCTACCATTACCGATGGCTTTTTAGCTGTTGAACGGAGGCGGGATCAATTCAGGCACAATCATTGCGCAAGAATGATTGTTTTTGGATTCGAAAAAGGAAAAACTCCACCTGTTGGATTCTCGGCGGTATTTCTTTTTCCCTATTTGAACAATCTTTAGCTTTGACTATCTACGTACAAATCTTGAATAGTATGAAATTCCTGTTCCGTTTCTTCCTTGCAGCGTTCATCCTGGTGCTTCTCATGCCGGATGCTACCGCGCAGGTTTCCAAAGAAGAGAGGCGATTCTGGAAGAAAAAGGCCAAAATGTATTCCCGGAATCCGCTCGCATTGAAAGCCGAGTTTGATAATTATCAGGAACAGATCAAAGATCTGAAGGCCAGAAATAAAGAGTTGCTCAATCGCTCTGCCTCCACTCAAAACAATGATCTGGTGGATAGCCTGCGTTGGGCGGCAATACAATTGGAAGGTGAGTTGAAGTCCCTGCAAAACCAACACGAACGATTGATGGCTGAATATCAGTCTCTGCGGAATGTGAGCAATATGGGTATTCAGCCCGGCCTTGTTTATCGGGTACAGATTGGGGCCTATGTCTTTCACGAGATGGACAATGTGCCGGAGGAAGGTGGTGATATTGTCGCCGAACGTGCCGATGGATTCAAC
>CAZLKP010000038.1:0-18877 GCA_964560095.1 uncultured Bacteroidia bacterium | reverse complement strand
CATCCAATATCCGGATGCCCCACACACCTGGTGGAACCTGGCGCTGGTACTCACCGAGCAGCAACAATGGAGAAAGGCCATGGAAGCCATCCGCCATGTTAAGGCGCTGCAGCCCGATACGCCAGAGATCTTGAAACTGGAGGGAGAAATCCTGTTCAACATCGGCCAGACCCAGGCAGCGGGAGAACGATGGCGAAAAGCGCAGGAATTGCAAAAATAATTAGCAAATACTAACCATTGTCACTATCTTTTCTTCCTCACATACTAGCACCCAGACAGGAGACATTTGATCAGCTACGTAACTCCCCTATTCCCCGAAGCAGTGTTTCTTCCCCTATTCAACCCATCCTCGATTTCACATTCTTACCATGACTTCTGTATTCGACTTCCTCACCGAGCTCAAAGCCAACAACAACCGCGAGTGGTTTCAGGAGAATAAGTCCCGCTATCAGTCGGCCCGGGATGAATTCATTGCCTTCGTAGATCAACTCATCGGCCGGATTGTACAATTTGATCCATCCGTTTCACATCACAATGCGAAAGCCTGTGTGTTCAGGATTTACCGTGACGTGCGATTTTCCAAAGACAAATCTCCTTACAAAACCAACTTTGGGGCCCACGTAACCCCGGCGGTTAAACGCTCCGATATTCACACAAGAGCCGGGTACTACATTCATCTGGAGCCGGGTGCATCCATGCTCGCGGGAGGTGCCTACATGCCAAAAGGCGACTGGATCAAAAACATACGGCAGGAAATTGATCTGCACGGAGCCGAATTCAGAAAGATCATGGCTGATTCGACCTTTCAATACTATTTTGGAGAGATCGAAGGCGAAAAGCTCAAGCGCCCTCCCAAGGGATATGACAAGGATCACCCAGAGATTGACCTGCTCAAGCACAAAAGCTTCCTGGCCACCCACTATATGGATGACAGGGTCATGACCTCGCCTGATTTTGTGGATCACGCAGCCAAGGTGTTCGAAGCACTATTTCCTTTCGATTCCTTTTTAAACCGAGCAGACTCCTGATTCCTGCCTGCAATCTTTTTCTCCGGGTGCCCTGTTAGTCCCAACCTGCAGCCCAAAGGATGCCACCTTCCAGGTGGGCAATAAAATCATCGTCGGCACGGAAATCACTGCCATGGTGTCCGAGCGCGGTGTAAAAGGAGCGCCCGCCATCAAATTCTTTGTACCAGGCAACCTCTCTGGACCGGTCGTAGTCGTTGACCTGCCCGTTGGAACCTGTGGTTTCACGTACCGTGAGGAGAATCTCATTCTGGTCATAAAGCCAGCCTCCGTTTTTGTCCCAGTAGTAATACTCTTCGCGCTTTTCCCAGGCGTCGTTGAGGTGTGCAACAGAAGGGTGGCGCTTGTTGCTCACCTCCATGGTGTTGACATGGTCATTGGAGGTATGGTTGGGATTGGTCTGGACAATGGCACCGACCAGATCATTATACCAAGGCCATGAGCGGTCCCGGTAAGTATCGGTAGCCGCGTGAATACCCACAAAACCTCCCCCTTGCTGGATGTAGGCTTCGAAATTGGCCTGTTGCGATGCATTCAACAGGTTGTTTCCAGAAGTGTTGCAGAAAATAATGGCACCAAACTGAACGAGAGAATCAAGGTGATCAAACGGGTCGCTGGACTCGTCCTGCGTTACTGAAAAGCCATGCTTGTCTCCCAGAGACTTAATCATCGCCACTCCATCGGAAATGGAGCCATGACGATAGCCATTGGTCTTGGTAAAAACGAGCACCCGCTTATTATCGGGGTTGACCTCTGGTGGCGTTTGGGCACATGAAGGGAGCACAAGGAGGCCAATCAGGCAGAAGAGGATTGAGTAATAGCGCGTCATGTCATACAAACGGCTGATATGTTCATAGCGTGTGCCTGTTCTGTCTAACCCGGCATATTTTTTTCATTCTGGTGCGGTTCCCCTTACCTTACCACAAAATTTGCAGGATGAACCAAATTCGGGATTGGAGGCTGGTGGCTATTCTATTTCTTTCGTTATTGGCAGGCTGCGGGGATCAAGAAAAAGGGGAAACGGCATATGCGAATGCCTGTGGCGGTTGCCATTTGCTGCCTGATCCCGCCCATCTACCCGGAAACACCTGGAGCCAGACCACCTTACCGGAAATGGCAGCCAGATTGGGATTTTCCATCAATGGATACGATCCATACGAAGGCCTGTCTTGGCAAGACCAAAACCTCGTGGCCCGAACAGGCGCATATCCCGAACAGCCGACCATATCGGCAGAAGATTTTGAAGCGCTGTATCGCTACATCCTATCGCAGGCGCCCGATCAGTTTCCAAGAGAAAACCGGAAAGAGAAGATAGCGCCGATCACACAGTTTGATCCCGAATTCATTCACATTGATCAGCGACGGGCAGCCCAAACCACATTCCTAGCCTATGATAAGTCCGATCAGACTTTCAAAGTGGGAAATATCTCAGGCTTTTTGCTGAGCCTGACCGAAGGCAGGCAGGACACCCTGGCCAACACCTATTCACCCGTGGTGGCATGGTCGGGAAACCAGGAGAAAGGCATCCTGGGAGATATCGGCATTCTGCCTCCTACCCAGATGCTGGAGGGAGAACTGAACCAGATGGATGGGAGCAAGCTCACCCTCCTCAGCCGAAATCTTCATCGGCCTGTTCATCTGCTGCTCGAAGACCTCAATGCCGACGGGCAGGATGAAATCGTGGTATGCGAGTATGGAGATTATTCCGGCCAGCTGACGCTGATCACAGAAAGCCCGGATTCGGGTGTGTCTGAAACAGCATTGCTGGAAGTGCCGGGGAGCATTCGCTGCATGGCACGAGACATGAACCAGGACGGAATGAAAGATCTCATTGTCGTTATGGGCCAGGGAAATGAAGGAGTTTTCCTGTTGTATCAGGAAAAGAATCTAAGCTTTCGACCCGAGCAGGTCATTCAATGCCACGCCGTATATGGCAGCAGTTGGATGGAACTCACAGACATGGACGGAGACGGAGACGACGATATTGTGTTGGCTCACGGCGACAATGCAGATTTTTCTCCTGTTCTTAAACCCTATCATGGGATCCGAATTTACCTCAATGATGGAAACAATCACTTCGAAGAAGCATGGTTTTACCCGATTCACGGAGCCACCCGGGTGGTGGCGGAGGATTTTGACGAAGATGGCGATGTGGATCTAGCCGTTTGTGCCTATTTTCCCGATTTTCAGCATCACCCGGAAGCATCATTTGTATATCTGGAGCATGGCGGCAATTCCCTGTTTGACTATCATCCTATGACCATCCCAGAAGCCAAAAGTGGCCGCTGGATCACGGCTGATGCGGGCGACTATGACCATGACGGCGACCTCGACATTTTACTGGGCTCATTTACGCACACCCCTACGCCGGTCCCGATGGAGATTCAAGATATCTGGAATGAATCCGGGCCGGATATCCTCCTTTTGAGGAACCAGTTGGCATCAAAATAATTGTGGATAATGCTGAAGGGCCAGACCCGCTTGGCTAGGTATCCCCTTCCTTCTAACTTCTGGAGCTATCTACTTTTCAATCTGACCTCCCCCCTTCGGGCCGAAGGGTCAGGCTCATTCAGCTAAGCATCTTCCTCTTCCCCTCTTTGTTACTTGTCCTCCTCCAACTGATAAATCCCTTTCAGGTTTCGGCCGATGTGGGCATAATCGAGCCCATAGCCCGCCACAAAATGATTTGGAATAGAAAACCCGACATATTCAGGCGGGATATCGCCCCGAAATGCCTCCGGTTTGTAGAGCAGCGCTACCACGGTGACGGACCGTGCACCACGCTGCAAGCAGGATTGCCGAACGGATTCGATGGTGAAGCCCGAATCGACGATGTCTTCGATCAGCAGCACATCCCTTCCTCCCAGGGATTCGGGCAGGTCAAGCTGCCATTCCAGATGCCCCGAAGACGACATCCCCAAGCCATAGGAAGCGACCCTGATGAAGTGAACATCCGGAAAAAAACCGAGTTCGCGGAGCAGATCAGCGGCAAAAATGAAGGATCCCTGAAGAATCGGAATGACCAGCAGGCCAGGATCAGCCATGTTGGTAGTGATACGATCAGCAAGCTCCAGCACCCGGGTGCGAATGGCTCCTTCCGACAAATAGGGAACGAAAGATTTGTCCTTTAGCATAACTCGATCCATTCTCCTAAGTTCGGAAATGATTTTGCTTCATCACAAGGCCGCGTATGGCAACATTTATCCACCATTTCCGTCTTTGTCGCTTTGATACGGGAGCTTCATGCGACGGATTTTGAGAAAATTCATCTGACATTCTGGTTATCTAGGCTTAACTTTGTCACAGGTACTTTCAATACCCCAACAACAGTGAGCGATCTCATCAAGCATGAATGCGGAATCGGAATGATTCGCCTTCTGCAACCTCTGGACTACTACAAGGACAAATATGGGACAGCCCTCTGGGGTCTCAACAAAATGTATCTCCTGATGGAGAAACAGCGAAACCGAGGACAGGACGGGGCAGGAATTGGTATCGTCAAACTCAATGTCAAGCCAGGGATCCCTTACATGCACCGGCTCAGGAACAATCAGCCATCCCCCTGGACCAATATTTTCAACCAGATCGACCAGCAGCTCAGAGAACACAAACGGCATTTTCCGGAACATCACGACGAGCCAGAAATTCTCAAGCAGCACTTTGACTTTGCAGGCGAAGTGCTGCTTGGTCATTTAAGGTATGGTACACACGGCAGTTATGGTCTCGAAGCTGTGCACCCGGTTCAGCGTGATTCTGAATACCGCAACCGAAGCCTCTCCCTAGCAGGTAACTTCAACCTCACCAACGTTGACTATCTGTTTCAGAAACTGGTGGAACTGGGACAGCACCCCCGCTTCCAGACTGATACAGAAACCGTCCTGGAAAGAATCGGTCACTTCCTCGATGTAGCCAATGAAGCCCTTTACCGGAAGTACAAAAAAGAAGGATTCAGCCGGGCCGAGCGTGCCCAGCACATTTCGGAAGACCTCAACCCCATCAAGGTGATGAAAAATGCCGCCAAAGCCTGGGATGGCGGATACGTGATTGGCGGAATGATTGGAAACGGCGACTCCTTTGTCGTGCGTGACCCCAATGGCATTCGCCCATGTTATTACTACCAAGACGATGAGGTAATTGTAGCAGCGTCTGAGCGAGCAGCCATTGCCTCAATCTTTACCGCACACCCAAACGATATTCCGGAACTGCCACCAGGCCATATTTTGAGTATTAAAAATACCGGGAATGCCAGAATCAAAGAATTTACCACGCCGGCACCAAAACTAAGCTGCTCTTTTGAGCGGATTTACTTCTCCCGGGGAAATGATGTCGATATCTACAAAGAGCGCAAAGCCCTCGGTGCGTATGTCGTGCCCAGTGTGCTCAAAGTTGTTAACGACGACCTCGATAATACGATTTTTGGCTACATTCCCAACACCGCCGAAAGCGCCTACTGGGGGATGGTCAAAGAGCTGGAACAGCGGCTCAACGACCAGAAGGTCGAGTGGATTCAGCAACTCGGCAAAAACCCCAAACGCGAAGATATCGACCGCATTATCAATATGCGCCCCAGGGTCGAGAAGATCATTCTGAAGGATGTGAAAATGCGCACCTTCATCGCCGATGACTCTTCCCGCGACGACCTCGTGTCGCATGTCTATGACATCACCCGAGGCATTGTCCGAAACAACGTGGACAACCTGGTGCTGCTCGACGATTCGATCGTTCGCGGAACAACGCTCAGACGGTCCATTCTCAATATTCTGGGGAAACTGAAACCTAAGAAAATCGTCATTGTCTCATCTGCTCCCCAAATCCGATATCCGGATTGCTACGGGATCGATATGTCCCAGATTCATAAGCTCGTGGCCTTTCAGGCAGTGGTGACTCTGCTCAAAGAGCGTGATATGGAAGATGTGCTGGATCGGGTGTACCGAAAGATCAACTCCATGAAGGCAGATGGCACCATGACGGAGAAGAATGTGGTAAAAGACATCTATGAGCCGTTTTCTGAAGAAGAAATTTCTCAGAAAATCAAGGACATGCTGCGCCCGCAGGACTTCGAGCCGGAGCTGGAGATCATTTACCAACCTCTGGAGAACCTGTCCAAAGCCATTCCTGACCACCTCGGCGACTGGTATTTCTCCGGCAATTATCCCACGCCAGGGGGTAACAAAGTGGTGAATCAGGCCTTTCTGAATTTTTACGAAGGGAAAAACGAGCGGGCGTATCAGGCTTCTCTGGTTTGATGCGGATTGCATTGATTCACTACCGCATGATGCGCAGCCCCGGGGGGCTGGAGAGCAGATTGAAAAGCTACTTGCGGGAATTCTCACAACGCGGTCATGAGGTGACCCTGCTGATGGCACAACCCAGAAACCTGAAGGTGCCTGAGGGTGTACGGCTGCAGCGCCTACCACGCGGCCCTCTACCCAAGTCTCTGCAGCCGATGGCCTTCAATGCCTGGCTGGGCGGGTGGATGCGGCGCCATCCCTATGATTTCAGTTTTTCGCTCGGACGCACCTCGCACCAGGACATGGTCCTCAACCCCGGGAATCATCTGGGCTTTTTGCGTGCCGAAGGATCGCAGCCTACCACTCTTTCAGACTGGGTCCAGATCCGTCTTGATCGGTTGGCCTATGAGCGCTCCCGGATCGTTTTGGCAGCGTCGGAAATGATGAAACAGGAAACCTCTGAGCTGTATGGGGTTCCTGAAGCCAAGGTACAGGTACTGTTGCCGCCAACCGATCTGTCGCGGTTTAGGCCCCAACCAGAACGACGGGGAGACCTGCGTGCCCAACTAGGTATCCAGCAACATGAAGTGGCCTGTGCCTTCGTCTCGGCCAGTCATGCCCGGAAAGGTCTGGATCTGCTGCTGCATGTCTTCAAGGCGCTCCGCGATGAGCCGTTCAAACTCCTGGTGGCTGGCAACCCGCCACCACCACAGGCATCCGGCCTGGACAATATCATCTGGCTGGGCCATATTGACAATCCTGAAGATCTGTATGCGGCCTGCGACCTGAGTTTACTTCCCGCCCGCTACGAACCCTTCGGGCAGGTGGTTTCTGAGTCGGTGCTGTGTGGGGTCCCGGCCTTCGTGTCGGATCGTGTCGGCGCCGGGTATTATTTATCCAAAAAGGAAGGCAATGTCTTGCCGTGGGATGCGCCGGAGGCCTGGATAGAAGCTCTGAGGTCATTTTCCCCCCACCATTTTTCTGCCGGAGCAGCGTTTGGCCAAAAGTGGAAGCTGGGAATCAGCGAACACGTCGCACAGATCATGGCTGCGATGTAATCCTGACCGAATCAGAAAAGATGCAATGAGTCTTTAAAGAGATTTGAATTCTATTGGAAATGGTATCAGATAGGAGAGAAGAAAATTCGGGCACAGCTTTCTTTGCGTGATTCAACCACCATTTCCAGCCTAAGAACCCGGAGTCCAGATCCCCATTACCAGTATCAGTGTAGTGAATACCGGGGATTGCGAGATGTAAATGGTCAAACTGATGCTGGATTGTTCGCTGATTCTGTATTTTCGGGCAACATCTTCCAATCGCCATCATCATCAATTTGTCCGTCATCATCGTCAATTACAATGTGCGGCACTACCTCTCGCAGTGCCTACATAGTGTGTTTCGTGCCCTGGAAGGGTTGGAAGGGGAGGTGATTGTGGTGGATAATGCTTCTTCCGACGGTAGCGTGGACATGCTGCAGGAGCGGTTCGGGGAGCAGATCACCCTGATAGCCAACCCGGATAATCCGGGCTTCGCCAAGGCCAATAATCAGGCCATGAAAGTGGCCAGAGGCCGCTACGTTCTCCTTCTGAACCCGGATACCCTCGTGGCAGAGGACACCTTTCGAAAGTGCCTCAACTACATGGACAAGCAGCCCGAAGCGGGTGGGTTGGGCGTTTACATGCAGGATGGTCACGGTCAGTTTTTGCCCGAATCCAAGCGCGGTATGCCTCGGCCCTGGGTGTCGTTTTACAAGATCTTCGGGCTCTCAAAGCTGTTTCCCCGCTCCAAACGATTCGGCCAATATCACCTTACCTTTCTCGATAAAACCGAAACCCACAACATCGAAATTCTCTCTGGTGCCTACATGTGGATGCGCAAAACTGCCCTCGACAAGGTGGGCCTGCTGGATGAAACCTACTTCATGTACGGGGAAGACATTGACCTGTCATGGCGACTGATTCTGGGTGGATACAGCAATGTGTATCTGGCCGACACCCACATTCTGCATTACAAAGGGGAGAGCACCAAAAAAGGCAGCCTCAACTATGTGAAGGTCTTTTATCAGGCGATGATCATCTTTGCGAAGCGCTACTTTGGCGGAGGAAACAAAACGGCCTTCATTTTGGCGATTCGATCTGGGGTGTACATCCGTGCATTTCTGGCTGTGATGCAGCGGCTGCTCAAGCGGGTTGGCTTCCCGATCCTCGAAGGTAGCCTGATTTACGGCATCCTGTATGGAGTACAGGCCTATTGGGAGCACTATGTGAAATATATCGAAGGCGGGGAGTATCCGACTGAATTTGCCAGGATATACCTGCCAGCCTATGCGGCCATTTTTGTGGGTCTGTTTGCGCTCAGTGGGGCATACAAGCGCCCCTTTCGCCTTCGTCCACTCCTGGTCGCTCCGGTCATGGGCTTTGTCGCCATCGCCACGGGAACTTACATGTTTCCGTTTATCCAAAACTTTTCGCGTGCCATTGTAGGACTGGGGGCGGTGTTCACCTCCCTGCTGGGACTAGGACTTCGGGGACTGATCAATTGGCGGGAAAACGGACAATTCTTCTTTACGGAGCCGAGCAGAAAGCGGGTACTTCTGACAGGCGATTGCCGGGAGGTGGATGCCATTGTTTCTATGATTCGCTCTTCCCTGGATTATCCTGTGGACATCATCGGGGCCGCCTGTGATGATGAACCAACCCAAACGCAGCGCCTGGGGAATGCCCACTTACTTCGCGATTTGATCCGGCTCTTTAGAATCGACGAAGTCATTTTTTCCAATCGAAACACCTCGACCAAAGATCTCCTTCAATATCAGCGACTGCTAGCAGAGGAAGGGCTGCAGATGAAAATTCTCCCACCAGATGATGATGTGTTGATTGGCCCTCAAACCATTATCACCCCGCAGATTGGCAGAGGATTGAAGGAACGAATCCGGAGCCGTACGGCGCGAAGACACAAACGGATCTTCGATCTGGTTGCCAGTGCACTGATGATTCTGTCTTTTCCGTTTCTGTTCGCAGCCTACAGGTCTGTGGCGGGAGCCTTTTCGGCCCTGCTGTGCATCTTGCGCGGACAGCGAACCTTTGTCGGGTATGCCCAGAAGCCCTCGTCGGCCCTTCCCGACATCCGCTTGGGCTATCTGTCTCTGACTGAGCGCATCAACCATGCTCCCAGGAATGTTTCTATCGACGAGCTCAACCGGCTGTATGCCCGGGAATATCGCTGGGAGATGGATCTGGAGGTATTGTGGAAGGGATGGCGAAACATCGGCGTCCACTAAGCCTGTTCCTAATTTTTTCTCACCTTTACCTTCATGGCGCATGTTGCTGTCAATACACGCTTGCTGCTGCCCGACCGGCAGGAAGGGATTTCCAGATTTGCCTTTGAGTTGCTCCGCCGGATGGCAGCAGCGCATCCGGAGGTATCATTCACCTGGTTTTTTGACCGACCCTTTGATCCGACCTTCATCACGAGTGAGAATATCCGGCCGGAAGTACTGTTTCCGCAGGCAAGACACCCCTTACTGTGGCATGCCTGGTTTCATGGACATGTGCGCTGGCGCCTGTCATCCTTAAAGCCAGATGTGTTTTTTTCGCCCGAGCTGTATCTCAGCTTCCATCCATCCGTCCCCGAGATTGCCACCTTTCACGATCTGGCCTATGAGCATTTTGCCCACGATGTCACAGGCTGGGCGGGTCGTTTTGTCAGGAAATATTCTCCCCGGTATGCCCGGCACGCCCGTGAGATTGTGACCGTGTCTGACTACACCCGCAAAGATCTGGTGCAGCTGTATGGAGTGAGAGAAGACAAGATTCACGTGGTTCCCAATGCTGCCTGGGGGCAGGTTCAGCCATTGGGAGAATTGGAAAAAAAGGGTGTTCAGGCCCGCTATGCGCATGGCAAACCCTATGTTCATTTTGTGGGAACGATTCAACCCCGCAAAAATCTGGAAGGATTGCTGACGGCCTTTGATCAATTCAAAACAGCGACAGGAGCTCCTCATCGGTTGCTACTCGTGGGCCGTCCGGGCTGGCACTATCAGGCGGCACTGGAATGCTACAAGTCAATGACACACAAGGAGGATGTGGTCTTTACAGGCTATGTATCGGAGCAGGACCTACATGAGATTTATTCTGCCTCGGAAGGCCTGATCTTTGTGCCCTGGCTGGAGGGATTTGGGATCCCGCTAGTGGAGGCATTCTGGGCGGAAGTGCCGGTGATTGCGAGCAACACAAGTGCGCTACCGGAAGTAGTTGGCGAGGCAGCCCTGCTGGTGGACCCGGGCGACCCGACGGCGATTGCACAAGCCATGGTCAGGCTGGTCACAGAGGATGGGCTGGCAGGGAGGCTGGTCGAAGCAGGCAAGCTCCAGCGGGAACAATTTTCCTGGGATCAGAGCGCAGAAAAGCTCTGGGCAATCATTTCCCGCTACCTGTGAGCGGTTTTTCTCCGATATTCCTGACGATCCCATACCTTTGAAACAGCAATCGTCTTTGGGCTGATCATCACGTCTGCTATCTTTCCCCACACATCTTCTCATTCTCTATCAACCAATCACGCTGAAACCTGTACAATCCATCATACACCGCGGTGTCTATCTTTGGCAACAACATCCCTTTCACCGTTACACATCTTCCGCTATGAAACGATTGCTACCCATTGTTCTTCCTGCTCTGCTTCTGTTGTCTCTGTCGGCCTGTAAATCCACCAAGCGGGCCTATGAAAAAGGAGATTATCATACGGCTGTCGTGAACTCTGTAGATCGCCTGCGCCGATCGCCCGACAACAAAAAAGCCCGCCAGACCCTCAAGCTGGCCTACCCGACCATGGTGACTCATTTTACCGATCAGGTAGCCCTGGCCAGGCAAAGCGCCAACCCATACAAATGGGAAGAAATCATGGGCTACTATCAGATCCTGAATCAGGCCTACGACGAAATCCGCACTGCCCCGGCTGCCATGAAGATCATTCCCAACCCACAAAACTTTACGGGAGATTATGAAATCGCCCGATCGAAAGCAGCTGAGGCCCGCTACCAAATCGGACTCGACCGCCTCGATATATCTGAGATGAATGGCGATCGAGAAGCCGCCAAAGAAGCCTATGCGCACTTTGAAAAGGCCATCGAGCTCAGACCCGGATACAAAGATGCCGAGGACCTCATGCTCAACGCCCTTGACGTGGCGACCGTATACGTTCAGATTGAGCCGATCCCCATGCATTCCCGCACACTGGAACTCAGCAATCAGTTTTTCGAAAATCAGCTTGCTGAAGAGTTTGTGCGCGGCCAGTTGTCGCCCTTCATCCGGTTTTATTTCCCCGGTGAAGCAGGCAGAAATCCCGGGAGAGCCGATCAGATCCTCAAGATGCAATTTGATGACTTTTTTGTCGGCCAGGCCTATGTGAAAGAAACTGTGATGCAGCGCAAACGCGACAGTGTTGTGGTCGGAACCGTCAACATTACGGAAGACTCAACGGCATACGTATATGGTACCGTCGAAGCCGAAATGCACCGCTTTCAAAAAAGAATCACCTCCACAGGCCTGCTTGATCTGAAGATCATTGAGGTGCGGACAGGCGCCGTCCTCAGCCAGCAGAAATTTCCCGGCACCTATGAATGGTATGACCGCTGGGGATTCTTTACCGGTGACAAGCGGGCCCTGGATGAAGAAGATCAACAGTTTCTCACCAAAAAACAGGAAGCTCCCAACCCACCACCACAACAGCTGTTCGTGGAGTTTACCAGGCCCATTTTTTCACAGGCAACCAGTTTCGTCAGAAATTACTACCGGGATTTTTGACAGTTGACAGTCGGAGGCCTAAAGTCGAAAGTCGGGGAATTAGCGGTTTCCCGACTTTCTCATTTTAACCAAACCTGCTACGTTTTTCCCACAACCAATATTTCTCCCCCTGGATCCTTATACCCTGAAGCAGTGCTTCTCCCCCTATTCCCTCACATCCAACTCATCCCTTCATTGCGAAGGGGAATATTTCTCAGTTCATTGATGCGGCGGGAGTTGGGAGCGGCTTCTACGGCCTCGTACCAGGCCTGATAGGCGGCCTGGGCCCGCTGGATTTGGTCGGCTGTGTTATGGCCGGAGGGATTGCCTATGCGCGTGCCCAAGACGGGTGCCCGGGAAGGAGGCACGATTTTCAACAGATCTTCGGATCCTTTCATTTCCATTTTGCGGATGGCCTCCACCAGCCAAAGCGCTACCAATCCAACCCTGGCCTTAGTCGGCTTATAGGTGCTGGTCGGATGCAGGGGATAATTGGAAATCACGGTGCTGTCTCCACCGGCCTCAATCAGGGTCGGAACATCCTCCCAGGTCAGTCGGGGGAGAATAGCATAATCCCATTGATTGGCCTTCAGCACCCCCAGTACTTCATCCACAGACACCTCCTGATGGATCTTGTTGAGAAATACCGGATCAGGTGCTTCAATTAGGTCAAGCGCCAAGGTTACGATCGCGGAATCGCCCCCTGCAAGCACCTGCTCATTGGCATAGCTGTCACCGCCTTCATTCACTATAGCCTCATAAAAAGCTCTTTCCGCAATCACTTTGTAGGTGTGATTGTCAACCACAGAATAGGTAAATGAAACCTCCCCCTCTTCATCCGTAGCGAAGTCATTGACCTCCGTAAAGGTGGAGCTACCGGTTTCCTGAGACATCAGGGTTACCCGGGCACTATCCAGGGGCCTGCCATTCATATCTTCGACAGTGACCACAACGACCTGAACATCCGGGCCACAGGCAAAGAGCCCAACGGAAAGCAGAACCAAAAAGGGAATGAATCGCATCATTGCCGGAAATCTTTTCTTGCCAGCAAAGGTACAGAGAAGTACGGACAATCCGGGATTAGCGAGCCAGGGCAACGCCGTCGGTCCGCACCGATTCGCCACTATAGGCTTCGTACCCTCTGAGCAGGTAATCTCTCAGCAGGGCCGAGACCCGCTCTGCTCCACGGCGGTTCGGATGTGCATAGTCTCCTCTGGCAAGAGATGGATTGGCATTCACCCACCTGACCATGGTATTCTGCCCGCCCATTTCCTCAAAAAGGTTCAGAAACTCCACGCCCATTTCAAAGGCCACCTTTTCCTGTGTCTCAATGATCAGCGGGATGCTGGGATCGGTTTGCCAATGGCCTCCGATTCTTGAACACTTATCTCCGACGGACACGACGAGGATGTCAGCATCGGGCATGTTCACTTTGAACCGTGCCACAACCTGTCGGAGGGCTTCTTCATAGCGACTGAAATCGGTTCGGTCGGCTGAGACAAGATTGAGACCAAATTGCAGAACCACGAGGTCATAGCGAAGATCATTCTGAAACAGGCGAAGAGATTCTTCACTGATTCTAGCCAGCCTGGACCCGGTACTGTTGCGCATACCGAAATTATCCAGAATCAGGCCTGTGGGTGAATGAATGCTCAGGCCATAGACCGGAAATTTGTCGCCTGAGACGATTCGAACTCCCAATTCCTCTCCACATGAATCGGCCAGGGTCACTGCATTGACCAGTTGCTGTCCGACCAGCTTTACCGTGTCTTTCCCCAGATCTGTTTCTACCAGGCAATAGGCGTCTTCCTGCGTTACAGGGCCATAAAATATCCGTGCCTGATGGAGGTGCCGTGTGCGAGAGTATTCGTCTGTTCCGTTGAAGGTGAGCCAGGGTCGCCAGCCTTTGGTGAGGAATAATTCGCCGGAAATACCATATTCATAAGAAGAAGGTTTCCGCCCAAGGACATTGTAGCTGAACCATTGCTCTTCATCAAAGCGCTGGCGAATGGTTTTCCGATATCCCCATAGCTTGGAATTTGTCGGCACAAACCCGACCCCTTCTCCGCCAAAGATTTCCTGCAAATCGTTTCGAAGCGTCTGTGTCACCAGGTCACCTTCGATCATGGAATCACCAAAATAGGCGATGCGCACCCGTGAGGCATCCGGTTGCTGACGCAACTGATGCAGCGCTTCATAAAACCGGGTGAGCGGATCCGGCGGAAACATCTCGTTGGGCACAGCTGTCTCTTTGTGGACCAGCAGCGAGTCTTTCGCGCCCGGAATCCCATTTCCTATATCGGTGGTATCTACCCAGGCTTCTGGCAGATCTTCTGCATGGGACAAAATCCCCGAGGATGAGCCTGAAGAAAACTGCAACAGGTCATGCTTCCCCAGTACGAGCTCCACGGTTGCCAGGAACAAACTAGCAACCAGAAAAGCCAGAAATCCTTGTAACAAAAATGTGGAACGCATGAATGATCAGATTTTTACCTGATGTCAAATGTCGAGAAACGTGCTACGTGTTCAAAAACTATTCCGAAGCCTCAGGAGCGAAGAAAAACAGAGTTCCCGGTTAATATGAACTGCCTGATTCTGCCTCTTCCAGCAAGCGGAGATAGCCCTGGTATCTTCTGGGGGACAGATTTCCGCCATCGACGGCTTCTCTGACGGCACATCCGGGTTCGTGACGATGCAGACAGTTAGAAAACCGGCACACGTGCATCAGGTTTCTGATTTCGGGAAAATAATGCCCCATTTCTCCCGGTTCCATCTCCACGAGTCCCCATTCTTTGATTCCGGGCGAATCAATGATCGCTCCGCCAAACGACAGCTCATGCATCTCAGCGTAAGTCGTCGTATGCATGCCTTTTCGGGAAAAATCAGAAATATTACCGGTTTTTATCTCCAGAGCAGGATCAATGAGATTGACCAGCGTGGATTTCCCGGCGCCTGAATGCCCCGATAAAAAAGTGAGCTTTCCCTGAAGCCACGCCACCATTTCTTCGCGGTAGCTGGATTCAGTCGCCGAAATCACGTGCACAGGATAGCCTGCGGCCCGATAGTCGCTCACCTGATCCTCCAACAATTGCTGATCCCCATCCGTGGTGAGCAGATCTGCTTTGTTAATCAGAATGCCAGCCGGTATGTCGTATGCCTCACACACCACCAAAAAACGATCGGCAAACCCGGGTGCTGTCCGGGGTGCTTTCAGGGTAAACATGAGAATGGCCTGATCCACATTGGCCGCCAGAATATGCACCTTCCGTGCGTGAGCAATGGCTTTGCGCAGGAGGTAATTTTTTCGCGGCAGAAGCTTATGGATGACGCCCGGCTGTTCATCTTCTGCCAGGGTCACCATCACTTCGTCTCCTACCGCAACCGGATTGGTGGTCTGTAAGCCCGCTATGCGAAATTTTCCCCTCACCACAACATCCATGATGGTGCCGTCCTCGGTTTTGACCCTGTGCGAAGATCCTACGGACCGGATCACCAGAGCTTTGTGAAGCGATTCGGGGGGCTGAGCCTTTTTCCGCGGCGATTTTTTTCCGCTCATGACTCTTGTTGTTGAGAGAGTTGGGCTACCTCCCTGTCCGCACCTCCCAGGCGTTGCCAGGCATCGCGGTAGGCCCGCTGGTCTCGCGATGCTTCGATCATGGGGATGAGCTGTGGAATCACGGCAATCGTGGTGAGATTCGCTTTCATTTCTACCGTTCGCAGTTCTCCATGATGCCCCACACTCAACGAACAAGCCTCTCCGGGCGACAAAATCTCAAATCGCTTGTCGGGATTGGTGCCAAACTGCAGGCCGTTCAGGGCCACCAGGGTATCCCCCTGATACACCGATACCTTTTCCGCCGGGCTGTCGGGCCAGATGTTGCTGATCACAAACTGTCCTCCCTCTGCTTGCTTCCATTCGATCCCACACAGAGACAAAGCAGCGCTCGTGGGAGGCATGCGCCACAGTTTCAACCCACCGGCCTCCGCAATATCTTCCAGTTCCAGATCCAGCGGCTGAACACCTTCGACATATTTGGCAAAAAATTGCGTCATATCCTGCCTGGCATAGCGCTCTACTGTTGTCTGATAATCCTCAGCCGAATATCCTCTCCCGGCCCGGGCGATCTGGTGGTACATCTCACAGATCACATCATCCAGGCTGTGCTGCCCACCCGAATATTGTCGGATCTGATGATCGGTGAGCATCGCCACGAGATATCCCTTGGTGTAAAAAGAAATGCGCCTGTTGGGAAAGCCGGAGGTATCGTAACCATTGACCCAACTGTCAAAGCTGGCTTGCGACAAGGAGGTAAAATCCTTCCCTGCCATCCCGTAGTGCCGGGCCAATTCTCCGTTGATACTTTCAATCCATTGATCCCAGCTCCAGAGGCCGCTCTTCCAGAGCATCAGGTCGCCGTAGTAGCTGGTCACCCCTTCTGTGACGTAGTGAAGGCGGGAGTAATTTTCCCGGCGATAATCGTATGGCCACATATCCGTCGGTCGAAGGGATTTGACATTCCAGGTATGAAAAAACTCGTGGGACGAAATCTCCAGAAGGCTCTTGTGGGCAGATGGCTGATGCATCCGCTGCCCGGGCCCCATCACAATGACCGTGCTGGTCTCGTGCTCCACCCCATGACGGTAGGGATGAGCCCAAAAAAGATAGAGGTAGTGATATTCCCCGACTGGACAGGCTCCAAACATCTTTAGCTGTGTCTGGGAGTAGGTGAGAATCTCATGTTTAAGCTGTGCCACCTTCAGGCTGTGTTGCCCCAGCAGCCACACATGTGCCTTGACTCCCTGAAGGTCAATCTCTTCATGCTGAAGATCCTGAGCCGCGAGAAACGGCGTGTCGAGCAACTGGTGAACAGACGCAAATTGGTATGGCACCGACGTTCCGGAAAATGCCCCTCCCAGACGGAAATCTGCCGGCAGGTCAAGAGAGAGTTCACAGGCCTTGTCCAGCAGGGCCTCCACATACATCAGGCATGTGATCCCATTGAAGAGGATCCGGCTGTCATCCACATAGGTGCCACCGGCGTCCTGCTGGTTGGCAAAGCATCCGTAATGAATCCGGGCCCTGGTGGCCACCCGTGGCGTCACATACCAGGTGTTGGTGTCAGTTTTCTCCCATTGTAAGGGTTCTCTGTCTTCTGACAGCACCCGGAAATCTGCGATGTGTTTGGCAAAATCCTGTCGAGTATAGCGCCCGGGGCGCCAGCAGGGAAGGGTCAGTTCCAGGCCTTCGGCAGGCACATCCACGGTAATGGTGATATCGACAATTTGCTGCTGGGCTTTGGCAAAGGACAAATGATAATGCATGGACAGAGATCTCTGTAGTCAATCCTGTAAATATACAAAAGGAGCTTTCCGGAATGACACATTTATCCTTTTTCGGAAGTTTCCAGACAACTATTATTTCACCATTTGGCCGGAAAGACCATATCGCTTATCTTTTTTTCTGTGAGCGTGACGCTTCCTTGCTTCATTCGTCCTAATTTTCAATTCTTCTTACCAACCAGACATTGAGTATATGAAAATAGATATAACAGCCGTCATCCTGGCGCTTTTGATATGGATCGGCGGCGGCAGCTGGTACTGGACTTGCAAGGTCAAAGACCACTGCAACGGGAACGAAACGTCTGCCATGGCCGACCGTTTCGAAGACAGCTCTGACACTGCTATGCAATCGCCATCCCTGCCCGGATTCTCAGTTGAAGCTGAGAGTTCAGACAAGTTTCGCCGTGATGATCCGCTGGCCAGCAAGATTGGTAGCTCCGAGCTGCTTCTGACGCCCTCTCTGGAAGATGCGCTCGATTCGTTGAGTGTATATCTGCAAAACGATAAACAATCCTTTCTGGAAATCACGGGCAGGTTTGCCTCCGGAATCTCAGGAGAAAATACAACGTTGGCCCTGAACCGGGCCAGACAGATCGGCAACAAATTCATTCGCAAGGGCCTTGATTCGACCAGACTCATTTTCAGCTATGGAGAGGCTGCCACTGCCCCTGCGGAAGATTCCCTCATCTCAGCTGTGACGCTGCATCTGCTGTCGCAAGAGGCTAAAGAAGCCCCAGAAACTCTGTTTGAACCCAGAAATCTTTATTTCGATTTCGGCAAAACCAATCTGCCAGTCACCGACGATTTCCGGAACTATTGCTCCGCAGCGATCCGCCACCTTCGGGTAAATCCGGGAGCTACGCTTTCTGTGACCGGCCACACGGACAATGCAGGTTCGCCGAATCGCAACCGGGAGGTAGGGCTGGACAGAGCCAGGCGTGTTGCTGACATTCTGAAGCAGTTTGGTGCCAATTCCGATCAGGTCAGCACACAATCCGAAGGCATGGATTCGCCCATCGCCTCCAATGACACTGAAGAAGGCAGGGCGCAAAACCGCCGTGTCGAAATAAGACTCAATCCGTCAGATTGATTACTTTCGCATTCTTTCCCACACCAAGAATCAGGTGACCCAAAATAAATAGGTATTATGAACTCTATCACGGAAGACTTTGGCATAGCATTGATCATGATGATCGTGGCTGCCTTGCTGGGGGGACTCATCGTGTACCTCTGGTTCCGCAATCGCTACTCCAGGTTGGAAGAGCGCAACAACCAATTATCAGGAGAAGCATCGGACCTGAGAAGTCGCTACGGGGCACTGGAGGACCAAATCAAGGTCGCCCAGGAAAAAGCTCAGGATTGCTCCTCTCAGCTTGAGTTAATCCAGCCTACGCTTTCTGCCCGCGAAAAGGAACTCAAAGCCGCTAAGACCAGTGTTGATTCTCTGAAAAAACAAATCGTCGAACTCACCCCCTTCAAAATCGAATTTGAGGATCTTCAG
>CAZLKP010000037.1:13889-18921 GCA_964560095.1 uncultured Bacteroidia bacterium | reverse complement strand
GCTACGCCGGTGACGCTGGATGGGAATGGGAGGGCCTTGATTCCAAAAAGGTTGGCCGAGCAGTTGGGGTTGGGAAAAGACCTCGTTCTGTTGGCCCAGATTGACAAGGTGGAGATTTGGGATCAGAAGGCATACGATTCCTGGATGGATGATCCGGACTTTGACTTTGATGAACTCGCCGAAGAGGTGATGGAGGATGCTGAAGACCCGAATCAGGAATGATGGAAGGATCTTATCATTTGCCGGTGTTGCTGAATGAATCAGTAGATCTGCTTCATCCGCAGCCGGGCGGCACCTACGTCGATGTCACATTTGGAGGCGGTGGCCATACGCAGGAAATTCTGCGGAGGCTCGAAGGAGGGCGGTTGATTGTATTTGATCGTGATCCGGATGCGGAGAGGAATCTTCCAGATGATTCCCGCGTCGAATTCGTGCCCCGTGATTTTCAGTTCTTTGACGCTGTCTGGAAACAGCGCGGATATGGGGAGGTAGATGGAATACTGGCGGATCTGGGGGTATCTTCCCACCAGTTTGATACGCCGGAGCGGGGATTCTCTTTTCGCTTTGATGCACCGCTGGATATGCGGATGAATACAAGGGAAGGGAAAACGGCAGCAGATCTGCTGGAGGAGATGGAAGAGGTAAAGTTGGGGCTGATGTTTCGCAGATTGGGGGAAATCACCAATGCGAAAAAGGCGGCCCGCCTGATTGTGGAACGGAGAAAGTCTTCTCGTATTACCACAACCGGAGATCTGGTGTCGGTGTTGGAGGCCTGTACCCCGCCGAAGCGCAAGTCGAAATATCTGGCTCAGGTGTTTCAGGCTCTGAGAATTGAGGTGAACGGAGAGCTTCAATCGCTCGAAGCATTGCTGTATGCCTCGTTGAAGTGGTTGAAGCCCGGTGGAGGGCTGGTTGTGATCAGTTATCACTCCCTGGAAGACAGGATGGTGAAGCGATTCATGAAAACCGGAAATCTGGAGGGGATTGATGTGAAAGATGAGGTGTATGGGCACTCGCTTACACCGTGGAACCTTGTCACACGGCGCGCCATTCAGGCAACAGAAGATGAAATCGAACGCAATCCAAGGGCTCGTTCCGCGAGGCTGAGGGCTGTAGAAAAAAAATAATCACGCCGACTCGTTCGGTCTTACTCATTAGAATCGCAAGGCATGCAACCGATCATTACACCCAATAACCTGTATCAGAAGGTGCAAAAAGTTGAGAAGAAGACCTCCAGGGGTCTGAAGCTCCACAAGGTGGATGATTATATGCGCTTTGTAATCTTTCTGGCATTGATCGGGATGGCTTACATCTGGAACTCGCACCTGGCTGAACGCCAGGTGAAAGAGCTCGAAGAAGTGCGTGCATCTGTTGATGATCTGAAATCGCGTTATCTCCTCAAGCGAGCCACGCTGGGGGCGACAGTTCGCTTTTCGGAGATTGAGGCAGCAGCAGACACCCTCGGGCTGAGACGCATGAAGCAGCCACCGTTTGAGTTGACGGTTGCACGGGAGTGACAACTTCGGTTCTCTACTACATGATCTTCATTTTTTTTCATTCTCAAAAAAACCTCTGGCAACAATAAGCACCTACGAATACTCGCTTCTGCTCATTCCTCTCTCTTGCATCCATAGGATTTCACCACTCTCGGAGGCGCCTGGCGCCGTATTTCCGGAGCTTTTCGCGTATCTGAGTGTTCGCTTTGCCTAGCCCTTCTTGTAATCTGATCAACCTCCAGCTATGCCCAACCACCTGTCATGAAAAAAATTGCACCACATATCCTCCAGCGCGTTTATCTGCTCTTCGGATTTTTCCTTCTGATCGGAGCACTCGTGCTTGTCCGTATCCTGGTTTTGCAGTGGAATAAAGACTACTGGCTGGCCATGGAGCAGGAGGAAAAGGTGTTTATCAAAAAGGTGGTGGCCGATCGTGGAAGCATTCTGGCCGAAGACGGCACCATCCTGGCTACCAGTGTGCCATTTTACCGGCTGGCCCTGGATCCGACGATGATCGACACCTTTGAATATGAGTTTTTTACCGACTCCCTTCGAATGCTGTCAGGAAATCTGGCTCATTTGTTTGATGAGCCCGAAAATGATAGCCTGTTTCAAATTGCCCGGCAAGGATACTTTGACGAGGTCATGACAGCCCTGGCCAAAGGTGACCGCCACTTGTACCTGAGTCTGGACAAGGTCAACTTTCAGCAGTTGGAAGAAATTCGCACATGGCCCATTCTGAACCGCGGGAAATGGGGCTCTGGGTTCATCGTTGAGTTGTTCAACAACGAACGCTTCTATCCTTTCGGCGACCTCGCCAAAATCACACTTGGAACTCTCGTGGATGACACAGTTGGCATCCGCGGTCTTGAGCATTCCTTCAATCGCGAACTTCGTGGGCAGGACGGCTACGTTCTGGCTCAGAAGGTGGTTGGTAAGTCTTACGTCCCTCTGGATCAGTACGGAAAGAAAGCCTCCAGCGATGGATTTGACATCCTTACCAATCTGGATCTGGCGATGCAGGAAGTCGTAGAGGATGCACTCAGGCAGGGGGTAGAAAGAAATTTTGCCAAATATGGAACAGCTATCCTGATGGAGGTGGAAACCGGAGAAATCAAGGCCCTGGCCAATTTTCCCGAGACGTATAACCATGCCATTGCCACCCGGATCGAACCTGGATCCACCTTCAAAATTGCTTCCATGGCAGCGCTCCTGGAGGACCAGAAAGTGGATATCTGCGACACCGTCGATACGGGCAACGGAACAGTGATGTATGATGACAAAGAAGTCACTGACAATGGCCACATGTATGGTGAGATGACCATGGAGCAGGTGATTGCTCATTCTTCCAATGTTGGTATTTCTTTGACGGTCAATGAGTACTATGCAGAGCAACCCCGCGCGTATCTGGAGCACCTGAAAAACTTTGGGTTCTACGAGCCTGCGAACAAACAGATTGACGGGGAGCCCTTTCCGGTAATCTTCGATCCTGACGAACCCGAATGGACCATTGCCACCTTGCCTTCGATGTCCTACGGATACTCTATCGGGGTGACACCCATCCAGATGGCAGCATTTTACAATGGGGTTGCCAATCAGGGAAAGCTGATGCGCCCCTGGCTGGTGAGAGAGCTGCGGAATAACAGCCAAACGATTCAGTCATTTGGTCCCGAAGTTGTCAATGAGCGCATGATGAGTACTGCCACGGCACTGCTGATCCGGGACATGATGATGGGGGTAGTGGAATATGGCACAGCCAGCCGGCAATTCCGGGGTATGCCATTTCTCGTGGCAGGCAAAACCGGTACTGCCAGAAAAAATGTCAATGGCCGCTATGTAAAGGAATACCGCGCCTCCTTTGGCGGATTCTTCCCGGCTGATCATCCCCGCTACACGCTTTACGTCATGGTGGACGAGCCCCGGGGTACCGCAGCGTCGGGTGGAGCAGTGGCTGCTCCAATTTTCAAAAAGATCGCTGAGCAGATCTATTCCATGGACAAGGAAATTGCCACCCCCCCCGAATTGCCTACTGAGCCGGATACCACCCGCTCATGGCCCGATGACGTGTTGTTTGCTTCTGTAGCCAGACAAATGCATCCGGAGTTGCCGGTTCGGGCAGAAGGATGGGAAACGAAAGTAGAATGGGTGCGGATGGCTGAAGACACGACAGGAAAATACTGGGAGCCTGTTGATTTTTCCGACCAGATCATTCCGGATCTGAGAGGGTTGAGCAGCAGGGATGCCCTGAATATTATGGAACGAATGGGCCTGAGGGTCCGGCTCCAGGGAGTCGGCCGAGTCAGGCGCCAATCTCTGTCGCCCGGAAGACGAGCCAGAGATGGGGGGGAGATCACGCTCTTTTTAGGCTAATCACTCACGCATCAATGACGAAGATTCTGTGCAACTGAGAGACATACTGAACAATGTGCCCCGGAAGACGATCAGAGGGAATCTGGATAGAGAGATTGGGAAAATCGTCTTCGATTCACGCAAAGTGGAAGACAGCGATGTCTTCGTGGCGGTAAAAGGGACGCAGGTGGATGGCCACCAGTTCATTGACGTAGCGATTGCAAACGGAGCAACAGTGGTTGTCTGTGAAACTCTGCCTGACCAGCCCTCACCGCAGGTGACCTGGATCGTGGCAGACAACTCACAGCAGGCACTGGGGTTGATGCTGGCTAATTACTTTGGTCGCCCCGCTGAGCAAATTATCATGGTCGGTGTCACCGGTACCAATGGAAAAACCACCTCCGCAACCCTGTTGTATGAGATGTTCTCCAATCTGGGGTACCGTTGTGGCCTGATTTCTACAATCCGGTATGTCATTGCCGGTGAGGAGAAACCCGCCTCCCACACCACCCCCGATCCTGTTCAGATTCAATCCCTTCTGGCTAAGATGGTGGATGAAGGGTGTACGCACTGCTTCATGGAAGTCAGTAGCCATGCCCTCGTCCAACAGCGGACCGCCGGTATTCCCTTTCGTGTGGCGATGTTTACCCACATCACTCACGATCACCTGGACTACCACGGTACGTTTGCCAATTACATCAAAGCCAAAAAACTCCTGTTCGATTGTCTCCCTTCCGGTGCGGTAGCTATCATCAATGCCGATGATAAAAACGGTCGGGTGATGGTTCAGAATACCCGCGCGGTTGTGAAATGGTTTTCCGCTCGTAGCCTGGCCGACTATCAGGTGAAGATGGTGGAGAATACACTCGAAGGTCTCCTGCTTCGGATCAATGATCAGGAAGCATGGTTTCCCCTTCGCGGCTCATTCAATGCCTACAACCTGGTGATGGTCTATGCTGCAGCCGTGGAACTGGGAATTGAACCTGATGAAGCTATTCAGGCTCTTTCGGCGGTAAAACCGGTGGAAGGCCGTTTTGAAGTGGTGCCGCATCCTGGCGGTTATATCACCGGAATCGTGGACTATGCACACACCCCTGATGCCCTCAATAATGTGCTCAATACCATTGCGGATGTCAACCAGGGTCAGAGCAGAGTCATTACGATTGTGGGGTGCGGCGGGAACCGCG
>CAZLKP010000037.1:12119-13879 GCA_964560095.1 uncultured Bacteroidia bacterium | reverse complement strand
GGCCAAGCGCCCGGAGATGGCCAGAATAGCCGTTCAGGCTTCGGATCAGGTGATTTTTACCAGCGATAATCCTAGAAATGAAGATCCGGAAGCGATTCTGGATGAGATGTACACCGGCGTTGCGGCAGAGAATCGCCGCAAAGCCCTGCGAATCACCAATCGCCGTGAGGCGATCCGCACCGCAGCCCGACTGGCGCACAAAGGAGATATCCTGGTGGTAGTCGGTAAAGGCCACGAAACCTACCAGGAAATCAAGGGCAAACGCTTCCCTTTTGACGACAGGCAGGAATTGAGAAAAGCCTTCGAAGAAAACGAATCTTCAACCAATACACGCGAATGATCAGGAACAGACAGGGCAGATCCGGCGAATCGTAATTTCACCGGTATCCAACCACATCAACTTCGAGATCCATGCTGTACTATCTTTTGGACTGGCTCAATGAGCTGTATGACATCCCCGGTTTTGGGGTGTTCCGATACATTACATTCCGGGCCATTCTCTCCATCGTCTTCTCTTTGATCATTTCCGTCCTTATTGGAAAGGGAATTATCAACCTGCTTCGGAAAAACCTCATCGGTGAAGTTGTGCGGGCCAACGATGTCGGCCCGGATCACGCCTCCAAGGCAGGAACGCCCACGATGGGAGGAATCATCATTCTCGCCGCGATTATCGTTCCTACCCTGTTGTGGGGAGACCTGGAAAACGGGTATGTGTGGTTGATTCTGTTGGGAACTACCTGGATGGGCCTGATCGGCTTTGTCGATGACTATATCAAGGTGTTTAACAAAGATAAAGCGGGTTTGAAAGGAAAATTCAAGCTGGCTGGTCAGGTGGGCCTGGGGCTTATCGTAGGGATCACGATGCTGTTTCACCCTGATTTCATGGGTAGCCGTGCTCACATTACTCAACTCAACAAGATCCGGATCAACCCCTTGCTGGAGCAGGTGGGGTTTCAGGCGGGAGATGAACTGGTCAAAATCAATGGAGATGATTTCAACGAGTTTCCTGTCGGCGAAATCTACCACGAACTGGGCCTATACCGCGTCATGCGCGAATCAACCAGTGGCACAACGGAGGAAGTCATTTTGATTCCTTCAGATTTGAGAGACAGGGTCGCATCAGATTTGTTTGGGCCAAGAGATGAAAGCTTTGTGTATATCACCGACTTTCCCTTTTTCAAGGACTACGTCTTTGACTATTCTCAGATTCCGCTCATCCGGAATTGGATTGATTCGGGTATTCTGGGAAGACTGGTTTACTTGCTGGTGGTGGTCTTCATTGTCACTGCCGTTTCCAATGCGGTAAATCTCACCGATGGTATTGATGGATTGGCAGCAGGCACCACATCAATCGTAGCTGCAGGTCTGGGAATCTTCGCCTACGTGTCTGGTAACTACGTGTTTGCCAGCTACCTCAACATCAGCTTCATCCCGCTTTCTTCTGAGTTACTGGTCTATGCGACGGCTTTGGTTGGTGCCTGTATCGGATTTCTCTGGTACAATGCCTATCCCGCCCAGGTATTTATGGGAGATACGGGTTCACTGGCACTGGGTGGAGCTGTCGGGATCATGTCATTGATGGTAAAAAAGGAATTACTGCTACCAATTTTCTGTGGATTGTTCCTCGCAGAAACCTTATCAGTCATGCTCCAGGTCACCTGGTTCAAATACACAAAAAGAAAATATGGCGAAGGCCGGCGCATATTTAAGATGGCCCCTCTTCACCATCACTACGAAAAGAAAGGAATTCACGAAGCCAA
>CAZLKP010000037.1:2612-12109 GCA_964560095.1 uncultured Bacteroidia bacterium | reverse complement strand
CAAGATCGTCGCCAGATTTCTGATTGTCGGTCTGCTGCTCATGTTGATTTCGTTTGCAACGCTAAAACTGCGCTAGAACAATGAAAGTCGCGATTCTCGGAGCGGGAGAAAGTGGAGTCGGAGCGGCCCTCCTGGCGCAGCGATTGGGATTTAACGTTTGGGTTTCTGATGCCGCTACGATCAGTGGCAGGCAAAAGGAAATCCTACAAATATCCCGGGTGCCTTTCGAAGAAGGGCAGCATACCTGGGAACAGTTCTTTGACGCGGATGTCGTGGTAAAAAGCCCGGGCATCCCTCCGACGGCCAGCTTTGTGCAGCGCCTGAAGGAGATTGACAAGTCGGTGATATCGGAAATTGAGTTTGCCTCACAGCATGCTCAGGCGCCGATCATAGCAATTACAGGGAGTAATGGTAAAACAACTACCACATCTCTGATTCACCACCTGTTGATCTCTGCTGGAGTTGACGCCGGCCTGGGAGGGAACATCGGTAACAGCTTTTGCGGCTTGTTGCTAGAAGCGCCCAAAGCTGTGTATGTGGTGGAAGTCAGTTCCTTCCAACTGGAAGACATTGACCAGTTTCATCCCTGCATTTCTTTGTTTCTCAATCTCACCCCGGACCACCTGGACCGGTACCAGGGAAGCATGGATTTGTACGGCACAGCCAAAATGCGCATCACCGAGAATCAGACAGCAGAAGATTCATTCATCTTCTCCTTGGATGATCCGGAGAGCCAGCGGGTAATGAAACAGCACCGAATTCATGCCAAAATGCGTGGATTTTCGCTAAAGCCCAACGGTCAGGCAGCTGCCTGTATCCTGGATGGAAACATCCTGCTGGATGGTGAAACCTGGGGACAGGTTTCAAATCTCCCGCTTTTGGGGCCTCACAATCAATGGAATGTGATGGCTGCATTGCTGGCCTTGAAGGCCTGGGGATTGACAAAAGACCAGGTGCTCCCGGGGTTGACAAGCTTCCAGCCTATCGCTCACCGGCTGCAGCCGGTAGGGGAGGGGAGAGGGATTCGCTTCGTCAATGATTCTAAAGCCACCAACGTCGATGCCGTGCAATATGCGCTTGAGGCCATGGACGGACCGGTGATATGGCTGGCTGGCGGAGTTGATAAAGGCAATGACTACACAAGCATTCAGGCTTTGATTGATCAGAAAGTGAAAAGCCTGATTGTTCTGGGAAACCACGACGAAAAACTGAAGAAGATCTTTTCCGGACCTGTTCTGACAGTGGATTCAATGAAAAAAGCTATTGAAAAAGCCGGAAATATGGCCCAACCAGGCGACACAGTACTGCTGTCACCAGCCTGCGCTAGCTTCGATCTCTTCCGCAATTATGAAGACAGAGGGGATCAGTTTGTCGATGCTGTTGATGACTGGATCGCCCGAAACAATACAACAACCGGAGCTGAGTAATGCTCATCTCCACAACCGAAAGAATGCAGTGAGTTGGATTCTGTACAGACTAAAAGGCGATAAGGTGATCTGGATCACCGTGTTTTTGCTGGCTGTGATTAGTATCCTGGCGATTTATTCATCTGCCAGCGGACTGGCCTACCGCATGTCGGGAGGCGACACAGAATCCTATGTGCTGAAGCATGCCATTACCCTGGGAATCGGTATGGTGGTGATGTTTATGATTCATCGGATTGACTACAGGATTTTTGGCAGGCTGAGCAACATCCTGTTTTTGCTTACCATTCCGCTGTTGCTCTACACCATTATTCGAGGAGCAGAGGTGAATGAAGCTGCCCGCTGGATCCATATTTTCGGTCAATCGTTTCAACCTTCTGATCTGGCTAAACTTACCCTCATCGTGTATCTGGCCAAGCTCCTGACCATGCGGCAGGACGTGATCAAAGACTTTTATGAGGGCTTTTTACCTGCTTTGTTCTGGGTATCCGTCATTTGCGGGCTCATTGCTCCTTCAGATTTGTCAACTGCCATTTTGATGTTTATGGCCAGCCTCATGGTGATGTTTATCGCCGGGGTTGACCTGAAATATATCGGCATTCTTACCCTGGTCGCTGTGATGGGATTGGGAATTTTGGGAGCGACGGCCAAGCGCTCAGCTACCTGGGAGTCTCGCTGGACTGACTATGTTAACCGATGGACCCAGGCAGACTATCAAACCAATGCCCAGACAACGCAGTCGCACATTGCCTTTGCAACGGCGGGCATGTTTGGGAAAGGTGCTGGCAAAAGCGCCCAAAGAAACTTCATTCCTCACGCCCACGCCGACTTTGTGTTTGCCGTAATCGTGGAAGAGTACGGGCTGGTTGGCGGAGTTGTTGTGCTTCTGCTGTATCTGATCCTGCTGTTTCGCAGCGTGAGCATTGTCACGATGAGCAAAACCTTTGGGGGGTTGCTCGCTGCCGGACTGGCCTTTATCCTGGTCTTGCAGGCGCTGATGAATATGGGGGTAACCGTGGGGCTGTTGCCTGTCACGGGGCTTCCGCTCCCCCTAGTAAGTATGGGGGGTACATCTGTGCTGATAACCTGTGTGTCTCTGGGGATCATTCTTAGTGTGTCCAGAAGTGCAATGGAAGGTGAAACAGAGAAAAAGCCAGTCAAAAGGAAACGTCAATCACGAATCAAGACCTTGTGGGCAAGCGCGTAATCATATCAGGCGGCGGCACAGGCGGCCATATCTTTCCGGCGGTAGCAATCGCACAGGAGATCCGGAGGCGTGAGTCTTCGGCAGATATCTTGTTTGTCGGTGCCAAAGGAGGAATGGAGCTGAATGTCGTGCCGAAATACGGGTTCCCCATGGAGGCTGTCTGGATTTCCGGCATTCACCGTCAGCTCACCCTGAACAACCTTCTTCGAAATCTTTCTTTTCCACTCAAGCTTCTGGTAAGCCTGATCCAATCCCGCGGCATTCTGAGACGCTTTCGCCCGGATTTCGTGGTGGGCGTCGGAGGATTTGCCAGTGGGCCACTGGGCAGAGCCGCCGCTGGGAAAAACATTCCGCTCTTCATTTGTGAGCAGAACGCCTATCCGGGTTTGGTCAACAAATGGCTGGCAGGGAAAGCGAAAAAAATTCTTCTGGGAAATGGGGATGCCGCCAAATATTTCCCCCAGGATAAGATCGTGGTTACAGGTAATCCGATCCGGTCTTTTGACATGATGAGCCGTGAAGCGGCCTGCGAAAAAATGGGGCTGGATGCATCAAAGCCCATCATACTCAGCCTGGGAGGCAGCTTGGGTGCACTTCGTCTCAACAATGCCTGGCAGCATGGCCACCAGCAGGTGCTGGATGCCGGTATGCAGCTCGTGTGGCAGACGGGTAAACGTTACTTCGATCGCCTGGATGCTGAAGTGGAAGCCAAAGATGGCCTGCACATGATGGCTTTTATCGATGATATGGCCGCTGCCTATGCTGCTGCTGATATGATTGTGAGTAGGGCTGGCGGAAGCACCATTTCGGAATTGATTGCTCTGTCAAAGCCATCGATTCTCGTGCCTTCACCCAACGTCGCCGAAGACCATCAAACCAAAAATGCGCTTTCACTCTCCCAAAAAGGAGCCGCCATTTTGATCAAAGATAAAAACGCTGAATCCGACCTGGTTGCCAAAGCCGTCGGGGTTCTCTCAGATACGCAACAACTTTCTCATCTCCAGCAACATATCAGCAGCATGGACAAACACCAGGCTGCAGTAGAAATTGTCGATGAACTATTCAGGAGCACATATTGACCGGGTGTACTTTCTCGGAATTGGCGGCATCGGAATGAGTGCCCTCGCCAGGTATTTCCACCGGGAAGGCGCTCTTGTGTCTGGCTATGACCGCACCGCTTCCGTTGTGACCAAAGCGCTGGAGCAGGAGGGCATTCAGATCTTCCATCAGGAAGATGAAGCTCATCTTCATGGGCAGGATTTGGTGGTGTACACACCAGCCATTCCCTCTGATTCCACAGAGTTCTCATACGTGCGCCAGCAAGGAGTGAAGTTCCTCAAGCGCGCGGAGGTGTTGGGCGAACTGTCCAAAACCTATCAGACACTCGCTGTGGCCGGTACACACGGCAAAACCACTACCAGCATCATGCTGGCGCATTTCCTGAAAGCATCCGGGGTAGATACCACAGCATTCCTCGGCGGGATTTCCCGCAATTTTGATGGCAATTATGTCCACGGCACCACCAACTGGATGGTGACGGAGGCAGATGAATACGATCGTTCTTTTCTCCACTTGCATCCCCATACTTCTGTGATCACATCCTTGGATCCGGACCATCTCGATATCTATGGTTCTGCCTCAGGCATGATCGCTTCCTACCAGCAGTTTGCTGAACAATCTCAACACGTGCTGGTGCATGCTTCTGTCTCTTCCCAGGCCTGGGCTGCGAAGTATCCCTCCTATGGCATTCTGACTGGAGATATCCGGGCTGAAAAGCTTCGTGCTGAAGGTCTTGGTGTCAGGTTTACCTATCGTTCTTCGGGCCGGCTGATGGAAGATCTCTACCTCCCGATGCCGGGTGAACACAATGTTTCCAATGCCACGGCAGCCATTACCCTGGCCTTGGACTGTGGGGCAGATGAAGAACAGCTTCGTGAGGCCATGGCATCTTTCAGCGGAATTTATCGTCGGTTCGAGGTCATGCTTCACACTTCAGGTATCAGCTACATCGACGACTATGCCCATCATCCCGGTGAAATTGAGGCTGCTATCCGTGCGGCCCGTGAATGCTTGCCGGGAAGACAGGTCGTGGTGGTATTCCAGCCTCACCTTTATTCGCGAACCAGAGACTTTGCCAGCGGATTTGGGCAAGCACTTTCCCAGGCAGATCAGGTGCTACTGATGGACATTTACCCGGCCCGTGAGGAGCCGATTCCCGGAGTGGACGCTTCCCTCATCGCATCCGGAATCACCGATGCTGGATTCCAGTTGGTGAAGCGGGATAACCTGCTCTCAACCTTGAAGGTGGTCATTCAACTTCCAACTGTGGTACTCACACTGGGAGCCGGAAATATCGACCGTGAAGTCAGTGGCATTCGGGATGCGCTGGCTGCTGTTTCATTTACGCAACCAAACGACTACAACAACTAAGCATATGTTTCTCTGGATCCAATCACCGGCCAAAACTACTCCTCCCATGAGGAGAAACCGCCCGCTGGAGGAGGCAGAAGCCCCTAAGCGGAAAAAAGCTTCGGCTTCGAACGTGCGCATTGGCAAGGTTCGGCTGTCTCAGGGACTCGTGATCCTGGCTGCCATTCTGGGCCTGCTGGCTGTCCTGGCCCTCGTGAACCGATACCAGCAGGAAGTAACATTGTCGGACGTGGAAGTGAGTATTGAAGCTCTGAAGGACAATACTTTCATGAATGAAAATCGTGTTATGGAAGCCATGGGATGGATGGGCGGCGTGGCACCCATTGGTGCAAAAATGAAGGCTGTTCATTTGAAAGTCCTGGAGGATAGCCTGAAAAAGAGCCCCTTTGTCAAGGATGCAGAAATTTACAAAAGCATTCAGGGCGTGCTGCATGTGGATGTCGCCATGCGCGAACCCGTGGCTCGCCTGATGAACAACAGTGGAGCCGATGTGTATCTCGACCCCGATGGCATCAAGTTTCCTGTTTCCTCTCTCCACTCAGCCAATGTCGTGCTGGTCAGAGGTGATTTTGATGAAGCCGTGGCCGATACCTTCTCCTGCGAAACTGTGCTTGCAGCCCTTCCTGTTCTGAATTTTATCCATCGGGACAGCTACTGGAACAATTACTTCTCGGAGGTGAAAATTGAGGGGGATGGTGAGTTGATCCTGATTCCCCGGCGAGACAACATGGATATTGAATTTGGCTATCCGGTGCGTGTGGCAGAGAAATTTACCAGCCTCAAGGCCTTTCTGAGTCAGGTCATGCCACATGCAGACAGGCCCCGTTTTAAACAAATTTCAGTCAAGTACAAAGGCCAGGTCGTGGCCTCCAAACGATAAAAACGAACCCAGCTGTAGCGTTTTCAGGCGATAACCCTTCAGCTATCCATTCAACCACTAAAGAGCGCAGCATTATGGCATCTGAAAGTATTTCTCCAAACGAACAAATCATCGTCGGTCTTGATATCGGAACCACGAAAATTTGCGCCATCGTTGGTAAGCGCAACGAGTATGGCAAAATCAATATCCTCGGCGTCGGCAAGTCTCACTCCGACGGCGTGAGCCGTGGCGTGGTCGTGAACATCGACAAAACTGTACAAGCCATTCGGGAAGCGGTGTCGGAAGCTGAAAAGCATTCCGGAATCAAAATTGAAGTCGTCCATGTCGGCATTGCCGGTGAGCATGTTCGCTCCATGCAGCATAAGGGAATCATTACTTTGAATAACCCGGATTTTGAAATCACACAGGCTGATGTCAATCGCTTGCACGAGGATATGTTCAAAATCGCCACCCAACCTGGGACGGAAATTATCCACGTGCTTCCTCAGGAGTACACCGTGGATGCCCAGGACGGAATCCTGGATCCGGTAGGCATGTCGGGTGTGCGACTGGAGGGGAATTTCCACATCGTAACCGGCCAGACCACCGCAGCGAACAACATCTACAAGTGTGTGGTTCGCGCTGGTCTGGAAGTGGAAGAGTTGATTCTGGAGCCTTTGGCATCCAGCTCTGCTGTACTCACACCCGAAGAGAAAGAAGCTGGTGTTTGTCTGGTAGATATTGGTGGTGGCACGACAGATATCGCTGTCTTTGAAAATAATATCATCCGTCATACGGCCGTGATTCCCTTTGGCGGAAACATCGTCACGGAGGATATCAAGCACGGTTGCAAAGTCATGAAGCGTCATGCCGAACTGCTGAAAGTGCAGTATGGATCGGCTCTGGCCGACGCCGTGCATGACGATGTGATTATCTCCATTCCCGGACCAACGGATCGCTCAGCCAGAGAAATCCACAAGCGGATGCTGGCCAGGATCATTCAGTCTCGTATGGAAGAGATCATGGAGTTTGTGTTGGCTGAAATCAAGAATTCCGGCTATGAAGACAAGCTTGTGGCCGGAATTGTAATAACTGGCGGTGGTGCACAGCTCCAGCACATGAAGCAGTGTGCTGAGTATGTGACCGGTATTGATACCCGAATCGGGCTGCCGGGCGAGCATCTTGCCAGTGGTCTGGTGGATGAAGTGAACTTCCCGATGTACGCGACCGGTACTGGCCTTGTTATCATGGGCCTGGAATCACCGGAGGTAAATACCTCACGCACCAGTGGAACCAAAGAATACACATCTCAGTATGCTGCTGGGCCCCGATACAGTGGTCCGCGGATCAGCTTCATTGACAAAGTCAAAACCTGGTTTGAAAGTACCCTAACCAATACGGGAGAATTCATCGAGTAAGCTCGAGCCATTCTCTCCATTTTCCGAAAGTATCATTCAAAAATTCCGGAGTCATGCAATTTGAATTTCCCAAAAATCAACACTCGATCATCAAGGTGGTCGGCGTCGGAGGTGGCGGTGGAAATGCCGTGAACAATATGTTTGAAAAAGGGATCGAAGGTGTCGATTTCTTTGTTTGCAACACCGACACGCAAGCCCTCAAAAACAGTCCCGTTCCCAATAAGCTGCGATTGGGCGCCAATCAGACCGAAGGTCTGGGAGCTGGTGCCAACCCTGATGTCGGCCGCAAAGCCGCCATGGAAAGCATGGACGATGTTCGCGAATCCCTTGCAGAAGGTACCAAAATGGTCTTCAATACTGCAGGTATGGGAGGGGGAACCGGGACAGGAGCTGCTCCTGTTGTCGCTTCCATGGCCAAAGAAATGGGCATCCTCACAGTAGGAATCGTTACCACCCCATTTAAGTTTGAAGGCCCCAAACGAGCATCTTCTGCCCAGGCGGGCATCGAAGAGTTGCAGGACGTCGTCGATACGCTCATTGTGATCGACAACAACAACCTCCATCAGATCCTCGGGTCCAGTGTGACCATGAAGAAAGCCTTTGAAGAAGCTGATCAGGTCCTCTGCAACGCAGCACGAGGCATCGCTGAAATCATCACATCAGAAGGATATATCAATGTTGACTTTGCTGATGTGTGTACCATCATGCGTGATGGCGGAAAGTCTCTCATGGGCACTGCCCTCGGTGAAGGAGAAAATCGCGCGATGGAAGCAGTGGAAGCTGCTGTAAATTCTCCCCTGCTCGATAATATTGGACTGGAAGGTGCTCGCGCCATTATTGTGAATATCTCCGCTTCTGAAGATTCGCTCAGAATGGATGAAACTACTTCTATCGTGGAGTATGTCCAGGAAACTGCGGGCCTGGATGCCAACATCATCTATGGAATTGTCTATGACGAGTCTATGGGCGAAGCGCTGCGTGTGACTGTGATCGCAACTCGATATGCTGAAAAGGAGGAAGCTCCGGCTCAGACGCATGAATACTTTACAGAAGTGTCTCAGCCCCCTGCTGCCCAGCAGCAGCCTGCACCAGCAGAACCTGAGGAACCTGTGCAAAAGCGCGTGCAATTGGATGAGGCGCCTCCCCAAAGACCCACCTTCCATCGTCTCGATCGTCGCGAACGGGAGCGCCGTGTCAAAAAGCTCAACTCTAAAGTGTACGATATCCACGATCCCGAAAGTTTGACAGGACTCGAATCCATGCCCGCCTACATGCGGAAGGAGGTGCTGATCGATCCTGACAAAGAGTACCAGAAACCGCGTTTGTCCCGGCTTAGTCTGGAGGAAGATGAGGAATCCCGTTATCACCTTAAGGATAACAATTCTTTCCTTCATGATCCGCTTGATTAATCCGGGTCCGGCTGCGTTTTAGGACCCGCGTCCGGTCTTTGAGCCGCTATATGCGGCAGGCAAAAGGATCGGGACTTTTGTTCACACATATACTTTCGGAGCTCCTTTTCTCCCGGCCGGTGGCTGGGAGAGGGGAGTTTTTTTGTTTGGAGTAATGGAGAAAGAAACCCTGGGGCAAGGATTTGATACCTCGTTTTCTTTTTTTCCCCTTTCCTGGTCGGCAGAATTGTGGGATGGCCGAACGGGAGGATATTTTTGAACCGCAGTATCAGGAACGACATGGTGCAACCTGTGGGGTATTGGCTCGGTCTTTCTAAAAAAAACACCAGAATGAACATTCGTATCGCAATATCGTCACTGGGGATACTGCTTTTCGGCTTCCAAAGCCTGCAGGCTCAGGTGTATCGCACAGCAGTAGGCGCTCGGTTTGAGGAAGATGGTATTGGACTTTCTGTTGCCCAGCGTCTCGGGCGAAAGGTGACAATGGAAGGTATTCTGATCGATAACCAATTTGATGAACGTCAGGGATATCTGCTTCTCAAGCGACACTATGGATTGTTTAACCGACGGCTCAATGTCTACATGGGTGGCGGAGCGCACGTCGGATTTACCCCCGACCTTGCCAGCCTCAACGGGTATGACCTGGTAGGTGGTGCCGAATTTACCCTCTTGAGAATCACCTTTGCGGCAGATGTGAAACCGGAATGGGCATTTGGCTCCAATGAGTTTCAAGGCCTTAATCCTTCTATT